>JAAYNN010000060.1 GCA_012520835.1 Dehalococcoidales bacterium | reverse complement strand
TTTATACAGGCATCCAGCAGCAACCTGAAATCCTTCTGCAACTGCTGGAGCTTATTATAATGGGGTTTCGGCATTTTTTTAACTTTTGCAAGCACCTGTGGCAGCATGTCTAAAATGGCTGACAGGCTTTCGAGGTCAAGCGGCAATCCGTCAGAGTCAACTTGATAGATATTGGCCGTAACGTTCTCTGTCTGGCGGTATAATGGCATTACTTCGCATAACCAGTTCCGGATTTCATCTTTTTCTGTGTCTTTCACCATATCGATCCGGCGATACTAATGATAGGAAGCTACATAACTACTCAGTTGGTTAAAATACTGCGTCCTGGCAAAATTTCCTGCTGTTATATAGTTTTTCGCCTGCGCCAAGCTGGCAACATTGCCTTCATTGATTGCTGATGTGATGAACTGGAGAGACATATATAAATTATTGGTAACATTATTGACATAATAATTGTGGTACTGGGCCAATGTCTGGTTCGGACCGGCTATTTGAGTAGCCTCATTATACAGCCTCACAATCTCGCCTGAAGCAACAGACATGGAGTCTGCCCACGCCTGGTCGCTAATCTGCGGGTTGCTTAGCAGACCGTTGATAGCTTTGATGGCGGCAACAACCTGTGAATCGAAAGTATTCATGGTCTGAATATAAGTTGCTTCTTCAGGCGAAATACCTGTGGTAATAATGCTGACCTCTGTTGTGGTAGTTGTGGTCGAACGGGCGCCAAAAATATCATCCTTAAAATATATCAGAGTAAAACATCCTCCGCCGATAATAAGTATAGTAGCAAATATTAATACGACTTTAGTAATTAAATTCATAGCAATATTACCTTCCTTTTATTGATTACTCCCATTCGATTGTAGAAGGCGGCTTGGAAGTTATATCATAAACAACCCTGTTTACCAGAGCAACCTCATTTACGATGCGATTGGATATCCGCGCCAGCAAATCATATGGCAACCTGGCCCAGTCCGCCGTCATGGCATCATTGCTTGTAACGGCACGTAAAGCAACCAAATAACCATAGGTGCGGTAATCACTCATAACACCGACGCTTTTAACATCGGTAAGAATAGCAAAACTCTGCCAAAGCTGCCGGTACAATTTGGCTTTCTTAATTTCATCCATGACAATCCAATCGGCAGACCTTAAAATCTCCAGTTTTTCCGGCGTTACTTCTCCGATAATACGTATTGCCAACCCGGGACCCGGGAAAGGCTGACGCCATACCATTTCTTCGGGTAATCCCAGTTCAATACCGACCTGCCGCGCTTCATCCTTAAAAAGGTATCTTAAAGGTTCCAATAATTTGAATGTCATATCAGAAGGCAATCCGCCGACATTATGGTGTGTTTTTATTTTAACGGATGCCTTGTTGGCGGAAGAAGTGCTTTCGATTACATCAGGGTACAAGGTACCCTGACCTAAAAATCCCACCTCTCCTATTTTACTGGCCTCCTCTTCGAAGACCTTAATGAACTCTTCCCCGATTGATTTTCGTTTCTGCTCCGGGTCAACTATTCCTTTAAGTCTTTCAAGGAAACGCTCGGTGGCATCGACATAGATAACATTCATACCGAGATTCAAACGAAATACATTAAGAGTTCTTTCAGCTTCTTCACGTCGCAGCAGTCCATTATTGACGAAAATACATGTCAATTGTTTCCCGATTGCCTTGTGTATCAATGTGGCTACCACCGATGAATCGACTCCACCGGATATGGCATTGATTACTTTTCCGTCGCCTACCTGTTGTTTGATTTTTTCAATACTGTCGTTTATAAAGTTAGCTATGGTCCAGTTTCCATGGCATCCGCATATTTTATAAACAAAATTTTCCAGAATTTGCTTCCCCTGTGGCGTGTGCACTACTTCGGGATGGAACTGGATTCCGTACATATTTTTACTATTACCCATTACGGCAACAGGCGTATTCTCGGTATAGGCAAGGGATTTGAAGCCGGGCGGCATTTTATCGATTTTATCAGAATGGCTCATCCAGACTGTAATTGCTTCAGGCAAACCTGCCAACAACGGGATATCCATATTACTGATATGAAGAACGGCGTGCCCGTATTCTCGTTTTAAGCTTTTTTCAACCAGGCCACCCAGTTGATATGTCATCGCCTGCATACCGTAGCAAATTCCCAGCACCGGTAATTCTTTTTCAAAAACATAGGCCGGAATTTTGGGAGAATCATGTTCATAAACACTGGCAGGGCCTCCCGAAAGTACAATGCCCCTTGGGTTTAATTGTGCTATTTTTTCCCAGGGCGTTTCATGAGATACCAGTTCGCAATAGACATGCAATTCCCTGATTTGGCGTGCTATCAGTAAACTGTACTGTGAACCGAAGTCTATGACTACAACGGCCTCTGTTTCAACGCCGGATACGGCTTCACCGGTAGCAACCGGTTTTTCTCCGCCGATTTCCTTGGCGATTTCTAGATAGGTGGAGACTTCCATGTCTCCGCTGGTGGTTACCCTGAAACTTTTGTCTGCTGATTGATTAAATTCTTTGTTATTCATAATTCTATAGCACACAGATTAGCATTATGCTATAATATCGTCAAGTTAAATTCAGGATTTTAACCGATGTCTTTTCAAAATCCTACTAATATTAACGCTCAAATTGCCAGAGGGATAGCAATTCTAAAAAACGGCGGGGTAATTGCTTTTCCAACGGATACGGTTTATTGTCTGAGTGCCATATACAACAATATTCCCGCTCTTGAACGTATATATGAAATAAAACAAAGGCCGCGCAGTTTAGCGCTGCCCGTAATGTGTTCAGATAGAGAACAGATTAAGGAAGTGGTCGAATTTATTCCGGATATAGCCTTTCCGTTTATAGATAAATATATGCCTGGAGCCATAACATTGATTATGCCTAAAAGCAAATCTGTGAGCGACATCATTTCCAACGGCAAGAATACGGTAGCCGTCCGTATACCCATCCATAAATTGACTGCTGATATTATCAAAGGGGTTGGAGCGCCGGTCGCAGGTACAAGCGCCAATACCAGCGGAAAACCCAGCAATATAACTGCCTCTGATGTGTTTATGCAAATTGGAGGTAAAGTTGACCTTGTAATTGATGACGGGAAATGCCCGATCGGGATTGTATCCACCATAGTCGATGTTACCGGCGAAATTCCGGTAATACTTAGAGAAGGCGCTATCTCCAGGACGGAGTTGGAAAATTTTTACAAGGGGATAAAATAGGAGAATTATGTTGATTGCGATTGGCTGCGACCACAGAGGTATCGAACTTAAAGAAAAGGTTAAAAAATTGCTTCATGATACGGGACACCAATATAAGGATTTCGGATGCTATGACGATAAATGCGTAGATTATCCGGATATAGCAGAGGCAGTTTCCAGGAGTGTTGTTTCAAAGGAAGCGGAACGGGGCATTCTAATCTGTTCTACTGGTGCCGGAATGTGCATTGCTGCCAATAAAGTAAACGGAATAAGAGCTGTACTATGCTTCGATAGCTTTTTAGCCCTGCGCGCACGGCAGCATAACGATGCTAATGTGCTCTGCCTGGCTGCTTCCGTCAGTCCCGATTCGATTCGAGACATCGTCACAAATTTTCTGGAAGGTGTATTCGAAGGCGGCAGACATCAACGCCGTATCGATAAAATAAATGCCGTCGAAAACAACAACAGGCTGAATCATTAAGCCCGGCAGGTTCAGATAATCTTGACACTAAATATGTGTCTATGATACTTTTAGGTGTAAAAACACGGAGATAGGCTTATCTTTATATAAATCTGTCCCCATGGGGATGGATTTTTTTAATTTATTTAATCTTAGGAGAAAACAATATGAAGAGCCACGTTGTTAAACAGGGAATAGAAAGGGCTCCCCACCGTTCTCTGCTTCATGCATTGGGTGTAACGACTCCTGATATGAAAAAACCGTTCATCGGTATTGTAAATAGTTATACCGAGGTGGTACCGGGACATATACACCTTAATAAACTTGCCGATGCTGTAAAGGAAAGCGTACGGCAGAATGGCGGCGTACCTTTCGAATTTAATACCATTGCAGTTTGCGACGGCATCGCTATGAATCATGCCGGTATGAAATACAGCCTGCCCAGCCGTGAACTGATTGCCGATTCGATAGAAATAATGGCTCAGGCACACGCCTTTGACGCCCTGATATTTATCCCGAATTGCGATAAAGTAGTTCCTGGCATGTTAATGGCTTCTTTAAGGTTAAATATACCCGCTATTTTTATCAGCGGCGGTCCCATGATGTCCGGAAAATTTTATACCGATGATGGTGAGCAGAAAGTTGACCTGAATTCCGTTTTTGAGGGTGTCGGACAGGTAATCAGGGGGAAGATGACCGAAGAGGAACTGGAGAAACTGGTAGAGGTGGCCTGTCCCGGTTGCGGCAGTTGCTCGGGGATGTTTACAGCCAATACCATGAATTGTATGACAGAAGTTATCGGGATGGGGCTGCCGGGTAATGGCACTATTCCGGCTATTGACCCGCGAAGGATTGCTCTGGCAAGAGAAGCTGGCGCTAAAATATTCGATCTTCTTTCCGCCAATGTTTGTCCCAGAGATATCATAAATTCCGATTCACTGGAAAACGCTTTCTCGGTCGATATGGCATTAGGTGGAAGCACCAATTCGGTGTTGCACCTTATGGCAATTGCGCATGAAGCAGGTGTTGAATTCCCGCTGGATAGAATCAATGCCGTCAGCGAAAAGACGCCCTGTCTCTGTAAACTAAGGCCCGCCGGTACATACCATATCGAGGACCTTGACCGGGCAGGCGGTATTTCCGCTGTTATGAAAGAACTTAAATCGTTATTAAAATTGAATTCTAAAACCGTTTCAGGTCTTACAATCGGTCAAATTATCGATAAAGCCAGCGTTAGGGATGCCGACGTTATTCGTTCTGAAAAGACAGCTTATTCCGATAAAGGCGGCCTGGCTATCCTGTTTGGCAACCTGGCGCCGGAAGGCGGTGTAGTCAAAAGATCGGCTGTCGCTCCCGAAATGATGGTTCACCAGGGTCCGGCACGTGTTTTCGATTCGGAAGACGATGCTACTAAAGCCATCATGGGAAATAAAATCAAACCGGGTGATGTCCTGGTTATACGATATGAAGGCCCCAAGGGCGGCCCCGGTATGCGGGAAATGCTTACGCCGACCTCATTATTGGGAGGTATGGGGTTGGATAAAACGGTTGCCTTGATTACGGATGGACGTTTTTCAGGTGCTACCAGGGGTGCGGCAATAGGTCATGTGTCTCCCGAAGCTGCTGCCAGAGGTCCGATAGCTGCCATTAAAGAAGGGGATATCATCAGTATAGATATTCCGAATAATAAACTGGAAGTGAAGCTGACAGATGAAGAAATAAATAAAAGAATTGCCGCGCTTTCGAAACATGAAGCAAGGTTTAAAACAGGTTATCTGGCACGCTATACCGAGAATGTTACATCAGCAAGCACCGGCGCTGTTTTTACTAAATAATGGGGGAATGCTATGAAAAAAACCGGTTCACAAATACTGTGTGAATGCCTGATTAACGAAGGAGTGGATGTCATGTTCGGTATACTCGGCGGTGTCGTTATACCGTTTTACGATACATTGCCGCAGTATCCGCAGCTGAAGCATATCCTGGTTGCACATGAGCAGGGCGGCGCACATGCTGCCGAAGGTTATGCCCGCGCTACCGGAAAGGTGGGCGTATGTATAGCAACTTCAGGACCGGGAGCGACCAACCTGGTTACCGGAATTGCCGACGCCTACATGGATTCCGTTCCGCTGGTAGCTATCACCGGACAAGTTGCCAGACCGCTCATCGGCAGAGATGCCTTCCAGGAAATAGATATCACAGGCATTACATTACCCATTACCAAACATAATTACCTGGTAACGGATACCGCTTCTCTGGCTACGATAGTCAATGAGGCTTTTTACCTGGCAAGCACCGGACGCCCCGGCCCGGTGCTAATCGATATACCCAAAGACGTTTTGACCAGTACTGCTGAATTTAATTATCCTGAGAAAGCATCCTTACCCGGATATAAACCGACGGTACGGGGGCATTCCTCCCAGATTAGCAGGGCAGCCAAGGTAATAAATGAAGCCAAAAAACCTCTCATTGTTGCCGGCCGCGGAGCGATTATTTCGCAGGCTTACGAAGAGTTGAAACAACTGGCGGAAACAGCACAAATTCCGGTAATTACCACACTGCTGGGGATCAGTTCATTCCCGGAATCGCATATATTATCCTATGGCTGGCTCGGAATGCACGGCATGGCTTATGCCAATCTGGCGGTTGAAGAATGCGACCTGTTGATTGCTGTCGGAATGAGATTCGATGACAGGGTAACCGGTAAAATCAGCGGTTTTGCCCCGAATGCCAAAATTATTCATATAGATATCGACCCGGCCGAAATCGGGAAAAATGTACGTGTCGATGTGCCAATAGTAGGAGATATAAAGCCGATTTTAAAGTCTTTGAATAAAGAAATAAACAAGACGGAACATCTTGAATGGATATCCCGAATGGATTTGTTGCGTAAAGAACATCCGTCTATTAATATCAGGGATACAGAAAGCATTATTCCTCAATATGTAATCAGGCAGATTTATGAAATTACCAGAGGGGATAGCATCATTGTGACCGGTGTCGGTCAACATCAGATGTGGGCGGCACAACACTTCTGGTTCGATAAGCCTAATAGCCTGATAACCTCCGGCGGTTTGGGAACGATGGGATACGGACTACCTGCCGCTATGGGTGCAAAGGTAGCCTGTCCCGAAGAAACCGTCTGGTGCATCGATGGCGACGGCAGTTTCCAGATGAATATCCAGGAACTGGGCACTATAGCCAGAGAAAATATTGCTGTAAAGATAGCCATAATAAATAACGGATACCTGGGAATGGTAAGGCAATGGCAGGAACTCTTCTATGAAAAGAGATACGTGGCAACATCTTTGCAATGCCCTGATTTTGTAAAGGTTGCCGATGCCTATAATATTCCGGGGATAACCGTTAAAGATAAGATAGAAGTTATACCTTCAATTAAGAAAGCGATGGAAACCGAAGGGCCATTCCTGCTGAATTTCATCGTTGAACCGGAAGAAAATGTTTATCCGATGGTGCCTGCCGGAGCAGCTTTATCGGAGGTTTTGGAAGAACCATTGAAAAAAGTGAGGTGCAAGTAAATGTTAACGGCAAAGCACACACTGGTAGCCATGGTAACCGATAAACCGGGTGTCCTGAACAGGGCAGCCAGCCTTTTCCGAAGGCGCGGTTTCAATATCGACAGCATAACGGTCGGGCACAGTGAATTGCCCCACGTGTCGAGGATGACCATTGTTGTGGTAGGGACTGCTGCCATGGTGGAGCAGGTTAGAAAGCAACTGGAAAAACTGGTCGATGTAATTAAAGTGGCGGATGTTACCGGAGAAGGAACGATTATCCGCGAACTGGCGTTGATAAAAGTGAAAGCCACTCCTAGCACCCGCGGCGAAATCATGCAGATAGTGGATATCTTCCGTGCAAAGATAATTGATGTATCAACCGATTCGCTGGTCATCGAAGCTACCGGAGATGAAGATAAATTATCTTCACTGTATAATATGCTGCGCGGTTTCGGCATTAAGGAATTGGCTAGAACCGGTTGTGTGGCAATGGTAAGAGGCGGCGCCAAATCAGCCCCTATTGATAAAGAATCCCTAAAAGATATACAATAGATGATCTGTTCGAAATTTTCTGGAGTGTTCGTTACCGGATAAAAATAGTTAATAAGAGATAGTACTGTGAATAACACTTTATTATACAATACAAATATTGTCGTCCTTTCAATGGGAAATAAGCTCATCCTTATTAGCCCCTCTCTTTTGTTGGGGAGGGGTTTAAATAGGCATGAACATTAATATTTTTCTATAAGGAAGGATAAAATGGATAAAGTAGTTATTTTCGATACCACTCTCAGAGACGGAGAACAGGCGGCCGGCGCGTCGCTGAATATAAATGAAAAATTGGAAATTGCCCGCCAGTTGGAAAAACTGGGTGTAGACGTTATTGAAGCTGGTTTTCCCGCTTCCTCCCCCGGCGACTTTGAAGCCGTTCAGCTAGTCTCAAGGGAAATACGTAATCCCGTTATCTGCGGGCTGGCGCGTGCCATAGCAAATGATATAGATAAAGCGGCAGAAGCCTTAAAAGATGCCAGGCATCCACGTATTCATGTTTTTGTTTCTTCTTCCGATATTCATATCATGCACCAGTTAAAAAAGAGCAAGGAAGAGGTACTGGAAATGGCGCGCAATATGGTAAAACGCGCCAGGGGATATGTGGAAGACATCGAGTTTTCTCCTATGGATGCCAGCCGTTCCGATCCCCAGTATATCTACCAGATGCTGGAAGCGGTAATCGACGTCGGAGCAACAACCCTGAATATCCCGGATACGGTCGGCTATTCCATTCCCGATGAATTCGGCAGATTGATTGCCGGCATTTTTAAGAATGTTCCCAATATCAATAAAGCCAAAATCAGCGTACACTGCCATAACGATCTGGGTTTGGCTGTGGCCAATTCACTGGCTGCTATTCAAAATGGCGCCAGGCAGGTGGAATGTACTATTAACGGTGTCGGTGAGAGAGCCGGCAACGCTGCCCTGGAAGAAATTGTCATGATATTAAAAACACGCAGCGACCTGTTTAACGTAACTACCAATATCAACACCGAGCAGATATACAATACCAGCCGTATGGTGAGTGAGTTGATGGGTTTCCCGGTACAACCCAACAAAGCGGTGGTCGGCGGTAATGCTTTCAGGCATCAATCCGGAATCCATCAGGACGGCGTTATGAAATTATCGAGCACCTATGAAATCATGGACCCAAAGACTATCGGTTTACCGGGCTCGTGCCTGGTTATGGGCAAATCCAGCGGCAGACATGCCTTTAAGGAAAGGCTATCGGAACTGGGTTATAACCCGGCTGATACCGATATCGACCGGTTGTTTTCATCCTTCAAAGAACTGGCAGATAAGAAAAAGGAAGTTACCGACAGAGATATCGAGTCGCTGGTTGCTGAAGACAAAAGAATTACAATCATTGCAGAAGCCTATAAACTCGACCGTATTCAGGTTACCTGCGGAGATAAAGGAGTACCAACGGCTGCTGTCAGGTTGATTAAAGAAGACGGTACGGTTATAGCGGATGCTGCACTGGGAACAGGCCCGGTAGACGCCGTCTATAAATCCATTAACCGCCTCGTTAATGTGCCCAATAAATTAACCGAATTTACGGTTAAATCCATTACCGAGGGAATTGACGCTATAGGTGAAGTGCTGATAAGAATCGAGAGCAACGGTGTAACTTATACCGGTCGTGGCGCCGATACAGATATCATCGTAGCATGCGCTAAAGCTTATTTGAATGCTCTTAATAAGCTGGTCAGCGCCAACTAGAGACAGAAATCGTTTGAAGAGGGGTTGCAATGCCTGTAGAATTGGAAATGGTTCTGCGAGTATTAATGGCAATGGTACTCGGCGGCATACTGGGTTTTCAGAGGGGAAAAGCTGAAAAACCGGTCGGATTAAGAGATCTCGTACTGATATGTTCCGGAGCTGCCCTGTTTACCGTAGTTTCGATATATGGATTCGGGATTGCCGACCAGACGCGGGTTGCTGCCGGTATCGTTACCGGCATCGGTTTTCTGGGTGCCGGTGTCATCATGAGACGCGACGATTCCAATGTTGTTAAAGGTTTAACAACCGCAGCGACCATTTGGATAACTGCCGGCATCGGTATGGCAGCCGGTTCAGGAATGTACCTGATAGCAGGTGTAATAACAGTTCTGGTTTTCCTGGTACTTGTTTTACCGGGGCGGCCGGACAAAAAGAATTGAGCATTTTATAAAATACTATTCGGTGATAGTGTCCAATCAATTGCTAATTACGTTTAAAATACTATTCCTCAGACACCGCAACCGAATATACCTTTTATAATCATTTGCAGGGAGTAATAAATTGACTTTAATAGAAAAAATACTGGCAGCACACAGCGGTAAAAAGACACTGGCACCGGGGCAGTTTGTAAATGTCCGGGTAGACATGGTTTTATCCAATGACATAACTGCTCCAATTGCTATAAAAGAATTTAAAAAAATCGGCGTCGATAAGGTGTTCGACCCTTCAAAAGTAGTTATGGTACCCGACCATTTTACCCCGAATAAAGATATTGCAGCCGCCGAACAGGCTAAAATGGTACGTGAATTTGCGCTGGAGCAAAAAATAAATTACTTTGAAATCGGAAAGATGGGTATTGAGCACGTTATTCTACCTGAATCAGGGTTGGTTTTACCCGGGGAAGTTGTTGTTGGAGCCGATTCACATACATGTACTTATGGTGCGCTGGGGGCTTTTTCCACTGGTATGGGTTCTACAGACATCGCCGCCGCCATGGCGACCGGCGATGTCTGGATGAAGGTGCCTCCGACCATTAAATTCGTTTACCACGGAAAGTTAGGCAAATGGATAGGCGGCAAGGATTTAATCCTGTATACCATAGGCGATATCGGCGTAGATGGGGCGTTGTATTCGGCTATGGAGTTTCACGGCCGGGCGATAGATGAACTGGACATGGATGGCAGATTTACTATGGCTAACATGGCAATCGAAGCCGGAGGCAAGGCCGGAATATTTAAAGTAGACAAGAAAACTTTAGCTTACATAAAGAATAAAGCGAAGAGGGAATATACCGTTTATGAACCTGATGCCGATGCCTCTTATGCTAATGTCATTGAATACGATGTTTCAAAAATCGAACCGCAGGTGGCCTGTCCGCATCTGCCATCCAATACAAAACCGGTCAACAAATTAAGCGATGTTAGAATCGACCAGGCGGTAATCGGCAGTTGTACCAACGGCAGGCTAGATGACCTTCGACTGGCAGCATTGGTGCTGAAGGGCAGACATGTCAATCCGCAGGTACGCTGTATAATCATTCCCGGTTCGCAGAAAATTTATATGGAAGCCTTGAAAGAAGGGTTAATTGAAACCTTCATTAAGGCAGGTGCTGTTGTCAGCACACCTACCTGCGGACCTTGTCTGGGCGGGCACATGGGAATACTGGCTGCCGGTGAAAAATGTATTTCAACCACAAACCGCAATTTTGTCGGCCGAATGGGGAGTCCTAAATCGGAAGTATATCTGGCTAATCCGGCGGTTGCGGCAGCCAGCGCCATAACCGGTTATATCATCAGCCCAGAGGAAATAAAGTAAGAATGAAAATGCTGGGTTTTGAGAAACTGCTGGTCAACAGCCCCTGGAGTAAAAAAAGAGGGTTGGCACTGGCTAAAAAACTGCTCGAATTAACTGAGCTTGGAGACAGAACCGATTTTCTTGAAATCGGCTGCGGGAACGGGGAGGTTAGCAGGTATATTGCAAAAACCTATATGGGCAGTGTTACCGCCACCGATATTGACTCGGAGCAGATTAATGCAAACTTAAAATCAAAAGATAAAACTTCAAATCTGACCTTTCAGGTCGCTGATGCCATTATGCTGCCTTTTGCGGATATGAGTTTCGACGTAATCATCTCCTTTGGGGTCCTGCATCATGTAGCAGACTGGCAAAAAGCATTGGCTGAAATTAACCGTGTTTTAAAGCCGGGCGGATACCTGATTTATGCCGATGTCATCTATCCGGAAGCTATTTCCGATATGGATAGGGTATCGAGATTCAGCTTTGGATTGGAAGCGATAGATATCGATGAAATAAATGATTATTTGGAAACGAACGGTTATAAAGAAATTCATTCGTTAACAGAAAAATCACTTGTCTGTCAGAATTATGAAGCGGTATATCATAAGTCTGATTAATCTGATTAAGATATAATATTGGTTAAACATTTTATTTAATTGGAACATAATCATCATTTAACATAAAGGAGCTATCCTGTTGATGCTAAAAGGAAAAGTATTTAAATACGGTGAAAATGTCGATACCGATGCCATCATTCCGGCCAGGTATTTGAATGTATCCGAACCTGCAGAGCTGGCAAAGCACTGCATGGAAGATATTGACCTGGATTTCGTTAAAAAGGTCGCAACCGGGGATATAATAGTTGCTACCACTAATTTCGGCTGCGGTTCCTCTAGGGAACATGCACCGATAGCCATTAAAGCATCCGGCGTTTCCTGCGTTATTGCCAGGAGCTTTGCGCGTATTTTCTTCCGCAACGCTATTAATATCGGGTTGCCGGTACTGGAATGTGCTGAAGCCGTGGATTGTACGTCTGCCGGAGATATTCTTGAAGTTGATCTGTCGAATGGGAAAATCAAGAATTTAAATAACGGAAAAGAGTTTACTGCTGAACCTTATCCGGATTTCATGGGCGAGTTAATCTCAGCAGGCGGGCTTATCGCTTATACTGAAAAAAGATTGGGGAAGAAATAAATGAAGTTTAACATTGTTGTTTTACCCGGCGACGGCATCGGGCCGGAAATCATTGCTGAATCGGTGAAGGTTTTGAATGCCGTCGGAAAGAAATTCGGGCATGAATTTAATTACGAATACGCGCTCATCGGCGGCGTTGCCATTGATGCAGAGGGAACTGCATTATCACAGGCTACTATCGATAAATGCAAAAAGAGCGATGCCGTTTTACTGGGTGCTGTCGGAGACCCCAGATTTGATGATCCACAGGCGCCTATTCATCCGGAGGACGGATTACTGGCAATTCGCAAGGAACTGGGCTTATTTGCCAATCTGCGGCCTGTGCATGCCTATCCTTCGCTGGCCGGGAACACTAATTTCAAAGCGGGAGTTTTGGACGGAGTTGATTTTATTTTCGTCCGCGAATTGACCGGTGGTTTATACTTCGGGCAGCCGAAAAAGAGATGGACGGAAAAGGACGGCAGGTGGGCGGTTGATTCAATGCTCTACTCTGAGCACGAAATCGCGCGCATTGTCAGGGTTGGCTTCGAAATAGCTCGCACCCGTAAAAAGAAGTTGATATCAGTAGATAAGGCTAACGTTTTGCAGTCATCAAGATTGTGGAGACAGGTAGCGATCGAAATTTCAAAGGAATATCCTGATGTCGAACTGGAGCATATGCTGGTGGATGCCTGCGCCATGAAAATCATTCAGAATCCGAAGTATCTGGATGTGCTTGTTACTGAAAACACATTCGGTGACATATTAACCGATGAGGCTTCAATGCTGGGAGGTTCTCTGGGAATGTTGTCTTCAGCCAGCCTGGCGGGTGTTCCCAAAGCCGGCAGCAGGACACTCGGCTTGTATGAGCCCAGCCATGGCAGCGCACCGAGCCTTAAGGGGTTGAATGAAGCCAATCCGATTGCTACTATTTTAAGTATGGCTATGATGCTAAACTACTCTCTCGGTCTTTCCAGGGAAGCTGTAGCAGTGGAAGAAGCGGTAAGCAGTGTGCTGGCTGATAATTATGCCACTCATGATATAATGGGAGAAGGTTCTACTGAAGTCACCACCAGCCGTATGGGTGATTTAATCGCTGAAAGGATATAAGGTAATACGTCAATGTCAATAAAGCTATACGATACAACATTGAGAGATGGAGCACAAAAGGAAGGAATTTCCTTTTCGGTTGTCGATAAGCTTAATATTGCCTGTAAATTGGATGAACTCGGCGTTCATTTCATTGAAGGCGGATGGCCGGGGTCCAATCCAAAGGATATCGAATTTTTTCGAAAAGCCCGCGATTTGAAATTGAAGAGCGCTGCTTTGGTTGCTTTCGGCAGCACCAGGCGTGCCAACGGCAAAGCTGAGAATGATCCGATACTGGCCTGCCTGGTCGATGCCGGCACCAAAATAGTCACTCTGGTAGCCAAGTGTTCGGCGCGTCAGGTAACACAGGTTTTGGAAACCACATTGGAAGAAAACATCAATATGATAACGGATTCGATAAAATATCTTAGAAGTAAAGGGATTTCCGTTTTTATCGATGCCGAACATTTCTTCGATGGATTTAAAGATAATCAAGAATATGCTTTAGACGTTCTCATCGCCTCTGAAAAAGCGGGAGCGGATTGCCTGATTTTATGCGATACCAACGGAGGTTCGTTGCCGGATGAGGTATACGATGCTGTGCTTAAAGTACGCGAGGTTACTTCTATTCCGATAGGCATTCATGCTCATAACGACAGCGAACTGGCTGTAGCGGTCACCCTTGCCGCCGTAAGGGGGGGAGCCAGCCATGTACAGGGCACCATTAACGGTTACGGTGAGAGGTGCGGCAATGCCAATCTTTGTTCCATAATACCCAATCTTAAACTGAAAATGGGAATTGATTGCATAAGCGATGAAAAACTGGCAAAACTTTCGGAAGTAGCCAGCTATATCAATGAAACAGCAAACCTCAACCCTAATCCTTCTCTTCCATATGTAGGAAGCAGTGCTTTCAGCCATAAAGCCGGCTTACACGTTTCAGGCTTGAGCAAATGGTCGGGGAGTTATCAGCATATCGACCCGGCTTTGGTTGGCAATAAATCACGCATGTTAATTTCCGAACTTTCAGGCAGGTCGAACATTGTTCACCGTGCCAGTGAAATCGGTGTCCCCCTTCCTCCCAAGGGCAAGGAAGCCCAGCAGTTGCTCGAGAAAGTAAAAGAACTGGAAAGCCGCGGTTTTCAATATGAGAATGCCGAAGCATCCTTCGATTTGCTGGTTCACAGAGCACAGTCTGATTATCGACCCCCATTCGAACTGGTTGATTTTATGGTAATTATTGAAAGCAGGCGCCGTTCTCCTACAATGCACAATGACGATGAAGCTCTTTCAGAAGCGATGGTAAAGGTGAAAGTCGAAGGGCAGATAATGCATACCGTTTCGGAGGGGAATGGTCCGGTGAATGCTATGGACAAGGCTCTCAGAAAGGCGCTGATACAATCTTATCCGCAGCTTTCATGTGTTCAATTGATAGACTATAAAGTTCGCATTCTGGATTCAAAAAATACCGAGTCGCAGGTACGTGTTCTTATAGAATCAACCGACGGGGCCGAACACTGGAAAACGGTAGGCAGTTCTCCTAATATTATCGAAGCCAGCTGGCTGGCACTGGCTGATAGCATAGAATACTGGTTAATTAAACACAAGTAGCATTAGCACTTCTTTGTCCAGAAGTCCATGCTGATGTATTTCCAGCCGCCATCGGGAATTATTGTAACGATAATGCCTTCTGTTATATCGCTGGCTAATTGCACAGCTTTATAAATAGCTGCACCGGCAGATTGTCCGCAGAAAATGCCTTCTTTTTCCAGCAGTTTCTTGGCAGCTTCATTGGCCTGTTGACTGGTTATATAACACCTTTCTGTAATCATATCTAAATCAAGAACAGGGGGTAAAAACGTTTCAAGACACCTCAAACCCTGGATGCAGTCACCCAGAGGCGGTTCAACTCCAATCGTTTTCATTTGCGGAAATTTCTCTCTTAGCCTTCTGGTTACACCTGTAATAGTACCGCCGGTACCGATACCGGCAATAAAATAATCTATATTCGGATATGGCAAATCCTGCAAAATTTCCACCCCGGTTGTTTCGTAATGTGCTAACGGATTAGCTGGATTGGCAAACTGGTCTGCCATAAAATATTTTTTATCCTTTGCGACCATCTCTTTAACTAAATTCATAGAGCCGAGCACGCCGTCTTTGGCTTTAGTAAGTATCAATTCAGCCCCAAATGTTTTGATGAGCATCTGCCTTTCGACACTCATATTTTCAGGCATAACAATCGTGACCTTATAACCCATTTTTTTACCCAGCCACGCCAGAGCTATTCCGGTATTGCCGCTGGTGGCTTCTATAATCGTCATATCCTTATCAAGCTGGCCGTTCTTTACAGCTATATCTACCATGTATTTTGCCACGCGATCTTTGGCGCTGGCGCTGCCTCCAAGATTTTGCCCCTCGAGTTTAGCGAGGATGTGAACCTTTTTATTCTTTACAATTTCCGGTAGTTCCACCAGTGGTGTATGACCAAGTGCATCAAGAGCATTTGTAAAATACATTGTCTTCTCCTTCGATATTGCGTAAATTATAACATCAACCACTGCTAAAATTAAACTCTGTATAGTCATTATTATGATTGCAGGCGGGATTTATTATATAATGTGAATACACCTGCTGATTTATACATTGAAGGACGTGACCAATGGCCGACATTAAGAGTTTCCGTGAAATCGCAATGGAGAGGATTGCTTCAATGGGTGAAGCCTCCGAAGAAGACCAGTTGAAATGGAAATATCTCCCCGAAGGAGAGAAACTGGCGGCTTCCTGTTTAAATGAAAACAGGGAAATTAAAACAGAACTCGAAAAGTATGACAAAAAAGCCAGGGAGTATATTTTAAAAGGTGCCGAAAAGGTATTTATCAGCAATATCAATGTCCCTAAAAACGAGGCCATCAGGGGTATTAATGAAAAGGCGATGCACAATCTTCAGTCTATAAAAAAAGATAAAAATGCAGTAAAAGCAATATATGAGAAGATTAATTATATATTTGAGCATTACGATACGCAGGGCAAACAGCAGAGAGAGCAGTCCTATGAATTATTAAAACAGGATTTTCAAAATAAGATAGAGCAGGCGCTGGCGAAACAGTTGGGGACAGAAAACAACCTTGAAATAAACGTGGAGGCCCTGCCTCAGTTCCAGGAAGAATGGCGCAAGGCCACTTCACAACTCGATAATCAGTATAACAATTATTTGAACGAATACAAACAGGAACTGCGCGAAATCGAATAATTTTCATTGCAGGCAATAACATGGATACTAACAATGACAGAATAGCATTTGCAGCCGTAAATACCAGAATATTCAGATTTCCCGAACAGAAACTGGCCACGTTTGGGGAAACAAAAATCAGGTATTACATGGTTACCCGGCCATTTTATGAAGAACCTGTGAATAATAACCCGGAAACAGTTTTAAGGCAGGGTTTTGTTATAGCAGAAAAACCGCGCATAGTAACGCCTTATTACATGTCTCGAATTGATGGTTTCAGCCCGGAAGCCAGGAATTATTTTGACCGAATCAGCAAATTATACGGAGCAAACTCACCGGGCATTTACTACAACTATCGCAATCAATCCGAAGATTTATCCATAATACCCGATACGCTTGAGTCGGTAGTTGATAAACTGAATGAAGATATCGATGACAGAAAAGAGGCTCTTTCCGCCATTATTCTGGGGATAGACGATCTCTGGGATATTTCTCTGCTGAAATTCATTTTTGAAATAACAATTGATTCTGTTGATAACAACCTCAGGCAATTGAAATCCGCCGGATTATTAAAAACCGACTCCAGCGGAATCCCATGCGAAGCACGCTTAAGAATTGAAGAATTGTTTGAGAAGCTGGCTCTTACTGAAATTTCCCCGCATGTATTAAAAAAGGAACTGGAATACTGGGGATTATTCGAACTCTACCAGGACAGGTTTTTCCAGGCTTTACGAACTTCCGTGTAGTTTAATCAGTCACGTCAATAAACAGTCGTCCACGGAATATTGATATCGTTTCTTTCATGGCCTTTTTGAATAATCGGACGCGGAAGG
>JAAYNN010000059.1 GCA_012520835.1 Dehalococcoidales bacterium | reverse complement strand
ATCGAATAATATCATTTTAATCAGATAATTCCGCCTTTTTTGGATTCGAATCACATATCCTTGATTCAAACCCAAGCGATATATTGACTTAAATATTCCGTTGTGCTATCCTCTTGTTAAGAAATAAGGACACAAAACGATGAAAATACTTATTGCCTGCAGCGAAACAGAAGTAACCGGATATGTTGAAAAAACGCTGAGCATTCAGCAACCGGATTGGGAATTAGCAACTACCACTTCCGGCAAACAATGCCTGGAGGCGGTTAAAAACGGGAATTGCCCGGATCTGATTATAATTGGCATTAAATTAGAAGATATCCCCTGCTTCAATTTGATAGAAACGATTCGCGACGATTCCGATATACCGATTATCGTCCTATCCATGGATAGGGATTCAAATACTCTGGTACGTGCCTTCAATGCCGGCGCCAGCGATTATATAGCAGTGCCGTTCAATAAAGCTGTTTTCATCGCCCGTCTGAAAGCGCTTCACAGAAGAAGAACGTGGGATATGCCGGCAAGTGAAAAAAGACGTCGGGAAAGCCCGATAACCGAATAGAGCCTGTTTGTCTTCCTTTCAGTCAATAGCAGTTATGGTTGTTTTGGACATTAACCAGACGCTGCTATAAATTCGATCCCGACCTGTCGGGATTTCGTTCCGAACTACGAAACTCAACATCCTTCGATATACTCAAGACGAGCGGAAATCTTATTTCTCCCTGATGTCATGGCAGCCTTTGTGCTGCTTCTCCCCACCCCCCGAATCCTTCAGTCCCGACTTGTCGGGGCTTCAGGATGACATTTAACATTGTCATGCTGAGCGTAGCGAAGCATCTAAATGCCATTCGATAAGCCTTAGATTCTTCGGCTTCGCCTCAGAATGACAATTGTGTGAGTACTCCATACAACGAAGTTCCTGATTGTCATGCTGGGTTTGTGGTAGCCTAACTAAATGTCATGCTGAATTCGTGAAGGACGAATGAAGTCCCGATAAATCGGGATTTCGTTACGGCTTGCCGTAACTCAACATCTGGGGTGGGGTTAATATAATATCGAAACCTGATACCGTGAATACCTGCTTGCTATTTCTCCCCTCCCCCGGTCTGTTATAATAGAGGCATGAAAAAGATACTGCTGATTGACGGCAATGCACTGGTGCACCGCGCCTATCATGCCATGCCTCCCCTGACCGTTAAAAAGACCGGCGAGCCAATACAGGCGGTTTACGGCTTTACCAACATGCTGCTGCGAATCCTGAACGAACTGAAGCCGGATTATTACGCCATCGCTTTCGACCGCAAAGCCCCCACCTTCCGCAAGGAAATATTTGCCGATTATAAAGCCAACCGGCCGCCGACGCCGGATGATTTGGTCAGCCAGCTGGCCAGAGCACGCGAACTGGCATCCTCTTTCAGCATCCCCATCTTCGAAATGGACGGCTACGAAGCGGATGATGTCATCGGAACACTCAGTAAAAAAGCCGGCGAACAGGGAATTGAAAGCGTTATCGTCACGGGAGATGCCGACGCCATGCAGCTGGTATCGGATAACGTAAAAGTGCTCTATCCCAAGCCGCAAAGCACCTTCGGGGATACGATTTTGTACGAAGCGGAGACCGTTAACGAGAGATACGGCGTGCCGCCCGAACATATCGCCGACCTGAAAGCGCTGGTGGGAGATAAATCCGACAACATCCCGGGCGTAAACGGCATCGGAGATAAGACCGCTGTCAAGCTGATTCAGGCCTTCGGGGGGGTGGATGATATCTATAATCGCCTGGACGAGGTGACCCCCGTTAAACTGCGCGAGAAACTGCGGCAAAACGAGGAAATCGCGCGTAAATGCAGGGCGCTGGCAACGATAGCCAGCGATATGCCCATCGAGCTTGACCTCGCCAGTTCCGATGTCGATAACTTCGACCGCGATAAAGCTGTCGCCTTCTTCCATGAACTGGAGTTTACGAAATTGCTTTCAAGGCTTCCGGGCGCGGAAAGCGCAAAGCCGGAGAAGACGTCGTGTCCCCAATTAAGCTTCGATATGACCGAAAAGGTGGAAACGAAATATGACATCGTCTGCTCGACAGACGCTCTGGATAAACTGGTAAAAAGGCTGAAAGAGAAGGGTGCCTTTGCCTTCGATACCGAAACCACCGGGCTGGATGCCCTGAACACGCAACTGGTGGGCATATCCCTCTCGCCTGCCCCGGGCGAAGCCTATTATATACCCGTCGGACATATCGGCTGGGAACAGGTGCAGCAGCTTGCGGTTGAAGAGGTTGCCTTAAAACTGAAACCGCTTTTTGCGGATGAAAAGATTGCCAAAATCGCCCATAATGCCAAGTTCGATATGGAGGTTCTGGCGGAATACGGAATCAGCGTCAACAACCTTGTTTCCGATACCATGGTCGCCGCCTACCTTTTGGGAGAAAAATCGCTGGGATTGAAAGCACTGGTTTTCAACCGGCTGGATACCGAAATGACCGAAATCAGCGAGCTTATCGGTTCGGGCAAGAACCAGATCAACATGTCGCAGGTAGAGGTCTCCGTTGCCGGCAAATACGCCTGCGCCGATGCCGATTATACGGGAAGATTGGATAAGCTCTTCGATAAGGAGTTGAAAGAGCAGGATTTATGGAAGCTCTACGCCGATGTCGAGATGCCGCTGGTACCGATTTTAATGAAGATGGAACGGCAGGGAATTGCACTGGATACCAGCCTGCTGGCAGAGATGTCGGGCAGGCTGGGGAAGAGGCTTCAGGAACTGGAAGAGGGTATCCACAGTCTTGCCAAACGGCGCTTTAACATCAATTCGCCGAAGCAGCTCAGCCAGGTGCTTTTCCAGGAAATGAAGCTGCCAGCGGCACGCAAGACCAGGAGCGGCCTTTCCACCGATGCCTCCGTATTAGAGGAACTTAAAGGTAAAGACCCCATCATAGAGCTGATCCTGGAATACCGCCAGCTTGCCAAGCTCAAATCGACCTATGTCGATGCCCTGCCCCAGCTTGTCAGTTCAAAGACCGGCAGGCTGCATACCAGTTTCAACCAGACCAAGACCACCACCGGCAGGCTTTCATCCAGCGACCCCAACCTCCAGAATATACCGGTGCGCGGCGAACTGGGCAGGGAAATCCGCCAGGCATTCACCGCACCGCCAGGTTATCAACTGCTCTCCGCGGACTATTCGCAAATCGATTTGAGGGCGCTGGCACACCTTTCGGATGACCCGCAGCTTGTGGCAACGTTTACAAGCGACCAGGACATACATACCGATACTGCCATCAGGCTGTTCGGAGTGGAAAAAAGCAAAGTGACCGCCGATATGCGGCGCCTGGCAAAAACCGTCAACTTCGGCGTCATTTACGGCATGAGCGGCTACGGATTGGAACAGGCTACCGAATTCAGCAGAAAGGAAGCCGAAAAGTTCATCAGCGCCTACTTCGAGAAGTATCCGCGCGTAAAAGAATACTTGGAAGAGACGAAAGAACAGGCGCGCCGGCTGGGCTACGTACAGACGATACTGGGCAGACGGCGCTTGATACCGGAGGTCAACTCCTCCAACCGCAATCTGCGCGAAGCCGCCGAGCGCATGGCAATCAATATGCCGGTCCAGGGAACCTCCGCCGATATCATCAAGGTAGCCATGGTCAAACTGGATAAGGAAATGGCAAAACTCGGCCTGAAAAGCAGGCTGTTATTACAGGTGCATGACGAGCTTATTTTCGAAGTGCCCGACGACGAGATGGATACAATGCGCGGGCTGGCGGTAAAGGTAATGTCGGAAGCCATCGCACTGCGCATTCCGTTAAAAGTGGAAACCAGGAGCGGCAAAAGCTGGGGGCAGATGGAGTAGCCATTGAGCATACATCGCACCGCTTATCTGATGCTGCTTGTCTTTCTGGTATTTATCATTATCGCTGTCATCTCAGGCATGAGTTTCCCCGGCGATGCAGCGTTCAATAACTGGATAAACGGCATCCAGTGCGGCTTTTTAGACTCGGCGATGCCGCTTGTTTCATACCTCGGAGCATTCCCCTGCTGCATCATCGCCAGCCTGATTATCGGACTGATATGCTGGCTGTTAAGAAAGAGAATAGCAGCGCTGTTTATTGCCGGCGTACCTTATATCGGCGTCGTTATCAGCTACCTGCTGAAATTCCTCATCGACAGACCGCGGCCGCTGGAGGATGGATTGGCAAACAGCTTCCCCAGCGGGCATACAATATATACTTCAATCTTAATGGGATCGATAATCTATTTCCTGCCACAGATGGTAAAAAATAAAGCCTGGTGCACAGTACTGCAAATTATAGCCGGACTGGTAATCGCCATAATGATATTTTCCCGCCTGTACCTGCAGCAGCACTGGTTAAGCGATGTCTTATCCAGCCTGATAATAGGAATACTGGTGATTGTTCCTGCTATAATTGTCTATAAATACCTGTTGAAAAGGGATTCGAAATGCCTGAACTGCCTGAAGTCGAAACCATAAAAAACGACCTGATGCCGCATGTCGCCGGCAGAATAATCGAGAGCGTGACGCTGTTCTGGGATAGAACACTGCAACAGCCCTCCAAAGAAGAATTTACCCGCCTTATCGCAGGACAGAAGATAAGCGGCATAGACCGGCGCGGCAAGTACCTGATTTTCGAACTTGAAAGCGGATACAGGCTGATTATGCACATGCGCATGAGCGGTTCGCTGATGCTGGGACGCGATAATCCCCCACCCCACACCCGCGCCGTCATTCACCTGGATAACGGCAGCGCAATCTACTTCAACGACCCGCGCAAGTTCGGCAGGATGCAACTGGTGAAGGACTGCGGATGTGTCCTTGGTAAACTGGGCGTGGAGCCGCTTGGCGAGCAGTTTACGGTTGAAATGTTAGCTGAGTTGCTTGCAAACCGAAAGACACCCATAAAAGGCATACTGCTGGACCAGCGCTTGATTGCCGGCATCGGCAACATGTATGCCGATGAAGCATTGTTTGCATCCAAAATCCACCCGACCAGGCCAGCCGATTCGCTGACAAAGAAAGAAATCAAGCAGCTCCATCAAGCAATCCGCGAGGTGTTGAGGCTGGGCATCAAGAACAAGGGTGCCAGCGTCACCAATTATTTCAGGCCGGATGGAGAAACGGGAACAGCGCACAGGCAGTTCAAGGTCGCTCACTGTAAAAATAAGCCATGCCCGGTCTGCGGGACTCCGCTCGAGCGCATCAGATTACACCAGAGAGGCACTTATTTTTGCCCGAATTGCCAGAAGGAAGATTATTAAGGCGCAAAAAAACCTCATCCGATATCCCAGGATGACAATCAGGAACTTCGTTGTGCGGAGTACCCACACAAATGTCATTCTGAGGCGAAGCCGAAGAATCTAAGGCTTATCGAATGGCATTTAGATGCTTCGCTGCGCTCAGCATGACAAAACT
>JAAYNN010000004.1 GCA_012520835.1 Dehalococcoidales bacterium | reverse complement strand
TCCAGCTGTTCCATCAATCTGGCAGCCCTGGGGTAGCCGATGTGCAGTTTGCGTTGCAGGAACGAAGTCGAAATCTTCTCGTGTTCTTTCGCCAGCTCCAGCGCATCGCCAAGCAACGGGTCCTTGGGATGGACTTCTTTCTTTCCTGCGCTGACGGTATCGGGAATAACCACTTCATCCAGTTTCAGGGAGGGGACAGCCTCGGCTCCGGTTTCCTCGGGTTTCTGGCTGTTCCAGAAGTACACCAGCCTTTCAATTTCGGCATCGGAAATGAAGCAGCCCTGCAGACGCTTGGGCTTGGATTCTTCGGTCGGCATGTATAACATATCGCCCTTGCCCAGTAGTTTCTCGGCGCCCACCATATCGAGGATGGTGCGCGAGTCCACCTGCGAGGTAACGGCAAAGCTGATACGCGTCGGGAAGTTGGCTTTAATAAGCCCGGTAACCACGTCCACCGAGGGACGCTGGGTCGCCACTACCAGGTGAATGCCGATGGCACGGGCAAGCTGTGCCAGCCTGCACAGGATATGTTCCACTTCTTCGAAACCGGACATCATCAGGTCTGCCAGTTCGTCGATAATCAGGACGATATTCGGCATCTTGTCCTTGCCGGTCCTGGTCTTGTTATAACCTTCTATGTTGCGCGCGCCGGCAGCCGCCAGCTTCTGGTAGCGCATGTCCATTTCCTGGTTCAGCCAGCGCAGGGCATTGACCGCCTTGTTGGTATCCACTATAACCGGTGTGGAAAGGTGCGGCAGGCTGTTGAACTGCACCAGTTCCACCCTTTTGGGGTCTATCATAATCAAGCGGGTATCGTAGGGTGTATTGCACATCAGCAGGCAGCTGATGACAGCATTCAAACAAACGGTTTTACCGCTTCCGGTAGCGCCTGCAATCAGTAAATGCGGCATCTTGGCCAGGTCTCCGGAAACGGCCTCGCCGCCGGCACCCTTCCCAAGAGCCATTGCCAGCTTGGATTTTGTTAAAAGCTTCTGGAAGGTGTTGCTCTCGATAACGCTCCTGAGGCTGACGGTGCCGAAAGAGGAATTGGGTACCTCGATACCGACAGCGGATTTGCCCGGAATGGGGGCTTCGATTCTGATAGTCGGCGTAGCCAACGCCAATGCAAGGTCGTTGGAAAGCGAAGTAATTTTATCTACCTTGACCCGGGTACGTGAGACCTCTTCTATTCTCTCACGGACATTGCCGTTTTCGTCTCTTTCCTTAACCACCCTGGTTTTTATATCCCAGCCGGGTTCGACTTCGAACTGGGTAACAGTCGGGCCGACATTGATCTGGATGACCTTGGCATCCACGCCGTAGCTGGCCAGCGCTTCGTCGATTGTTCGCGCCCTGAGGGCATTATCAGCCTGTCCGTATTCCAGCTCGGTGGTTTTATCCAGTATTTCGATAGGCGGCAATTTCCAGCCGTCAATTACCGCCAGAGATGATGATTGGCCGTACTTGCGCCAGACATCCTGCGCAACCTGCTTGATATCGGTTTTCTCCGTTTTTTTACTTTTTTCCGCTTTTGCCTGTGCGGCTGCCGCTTCGGCTTCCTGCTTGTTCTTCATGGCTTCGGCTACCAGCGAATCGGCAACCGGTTTTTTGCGGTCGACTTCCGGGGGTATCAGCACCTTCGGCGGGACAATCTTGTCCGGCAGCGGTTCGTGCCTGGACGGCTCGCTGACCGGTGCCGCTTTAGCCTGCTTTTCTTTAACCAGCAAAACATCGGGTTGCGTGACAGTCCGTTTGTCGCCGAACTTCTTATTGTAATAATCCGAAGATTGCAGTGCAGGTTGATAACCTGTATTCTCCGGTTTGACCTTTGTTGCCGGTGAAGTAAATGGTCTGGTAATCCACATTGAGAACTTCATCCAGCCGTGCAGGCAGGCACGCGGAGCAATCAGGATGATGCCCAGCACAAACAATCCGAGTACTCTGAGAATGCCTATAGCCGTATCATAGCTGACAATGCTGCGCCCGAAGCTGCCGCCGAGATCGAATAGTCCCAGCACTCCCCAGGCGGCGAAGAAGATGGCGGCTCCACCCAGCCATTTGTTCCACAGGTAGAGTTTATAGCGTTGTATAAAATCGCCGATGGGTTTGCGGAAAATTATGCAAACGATGATAATGATTGCCAGCGCAATCAGGATTAAGCCCCACCCCAGTGCCCCGATGGTATCGGTAACGGTGCCGGTAATCCAGTTATAGATGTTATCCCACTGCCAGAACAGCAGGATAAGGACAACGATTAAGAGAATGGCACGGCGCACCCACTTCGAAAAGAGAATGCGGAAAAAGGATTTGCCCGAAGAACCAGCGGTACCGGACTTTTTTAACTGTTTGGGTGCGGTAGCTTTAACAGGTTTTACAGGCTTCTTCTTCGGTTTATCCGATTTGGGTTGCGACTTTTTTTTAGGTGTCGTTTTTGCCATAGTGCCTCACCTTCCCGGCATATGATTTCTTATATAATACATTATACTTGATATATTATACCTTAACCATCATCGGAAGTATCATCGGGCGTCTCTTGGTCTGGTTGAAATAATATTTGTTAAGTTCCGCCCTGATGGTGCTGTCCGGGAAACCGATTTCGGAAGCGAATTCACC
>JAAYNN010000058.1 GCA_012520835.1 Dehalococcoidales bacterium | reverse complement strand
TCCATATTATCTTTAGTATATGACCACATTCTCCCTTCGGGAGGGTATATACCATGCCATTCAAATTGTCCACTATTAGAGTCATGACTTGGGGCTGTTAGGTCGCGTGATAAAAATTTTTTACCATTATCATCTGTATAACGATAGTAAGTTTCTATATATTCATTGTCATATGGAACGAAAATATTGTTCCATTTAAATAGCTCTGATTTTACGTAGAAAAGAATAGTATCGTGAATTCGCCCAAACCTTTTAGGGTCATTGTGTGCTGTAGTTCTCTTCCAAACAATCTCATTTATAAAATTAGTCGGTCCGAAAATCTGGTCTAAAACAATTTTAAGGTAGTGGCTGGCGGTGGGGTCGCAGTGCAGGTAGAGCGAACCTGTTGGTTTAAGCACCCTGTGCAGTTCAATAAGCCTTGCGGTCATCATCACAAGGTATGCCATTACATCGTTGTTGCCGATAGCATCGTGTAATGCAGAGATAAGTTTGCCAACGTTGGGTGGGCCGTTCTCCACGATATCTATGTAGGTATCTTGCGCGGTTTGCGTCCAGTGCCATGTATCATCAAAGGCTTTTATCTGCGCTTCGGATTCGATGCCCCCGGTATCCTTGAAAAGGACATTGTAGTTCTTCTTGCTGTTGAACGGGGGATCGAGGTATATCAGGTCGATACATTCATTTGGGAAATAATCACGGTTCCTCAGGATTTTCAGGTTATCTCCGTAATATAATACGTTGGTTTCCATTACCTGCCCCCTGTTATAAGGTTATTTAATTATTACCACCCCGCCCCAGATGCTTCATTCGTCCCTCACGAATTCAGCATGACAATCAGGCTCATTATAAGTCTTCTCCCAAGAGGGAAGCCGTTTTTTGCTCCGAAGAGTTATAAATTCGGCATGCTGATTGAATTGATTACCTCAAATCGCCGGTGCCGTTGAAGATGTAGCAAAAGAGCGGGGAGAGTCCGTGAACGGCGCGGTTGACCTTTTTCCTTAATGAACACCTGCCGCAACGCCCATCTTCCAGTTCTATGATATAGCCGTTGCCCTCAGTAATTTTTTTATATTCCGTGAGAGTGAGTTCCCCCCACCAGCTTTGTGATATCCCGTTGAAATATTTATAGTTTACTTTCGCTATCAGTTCTCCGTCCCTGTTATACAGTTTTCCCTGGCTCATTTAATCCCCTTCATGTAATTTGATTATAGTATTATCAGATTGTTGCGGTGTATTACTTCCGCGCCGTAGTCATGCCCCAGTAGAGAGGCGATTTGTTTCGATTGTACCCCCATAATTGTCTCGACTTCCGTAGAACCGTAATTGGTTATACCGCAGCCGATGCGAACTCCCTCCGCATCCAGAATATTGACGATATCTCCCCGCTGGTATTTCCCCTGACTGGCGCGAATTCCGGCCGCTAAAAGGCTGCTGTTTTTTTGTTTGAGTGCGTTCGCCGCTCCTTCGTCGATGGCCAGTTTGCCCTTGACAGACAATCCGCTTACCATCCAGCGCTTGCGGCTGTCGATATGCTTTGAAGTTGGAACAAAAAGCGTGCCTGCCTCCTCTCCGCCGGCTATTCGTTGCAGGATTTTGGGCTCGTGTCCGTTGGCAATGATTACAGGTATACCGGAAGAAGTCGCCAGCCTGGCGGCTTCGATTTTGGTGATCATGCCGCCGGTGCCGACAGTGCTGCCGGCTTTGCCGGCCAGCCCTTCGATTTCAGTCGTTATTTTTTCAACGCGCTTAATCAGAGTGGCATCGGGGTTGCGGCGCGGGTCGGCGGTATACAATCCGTCGATGTCCGTGAGTAACAGCAGAAGGTCGGCATCTACTAAATTAGCTACCATGGCCGAAAGATTGTCGTTGTCTCCGAATCTGGTTTCATGCAATTCGTCGACAGCTACAACATCGTTTTCATTGATGATGCCGATGATGTTCAAATCCAGCAGATTTAAAAGGGTGTTGCGGGCATTGAGATACCTCAATCTATCCGACATGTCTGCTTTAGTAAGCAACGCCTGGGCGATTACAATATCGTGCCGGTCGAAGAGCTCTTCATAAACATTCATCAGCCTGGCTTGCCCGACTGCTGCCAGTACCTGCTTATAGGGGATACCCTTTATTCCGTCGGTTTTCCCCAGTTTGTATCTGCCGGCGGCAATGGCTCCCGAAGTAACCATGATGATTTGCAGCCCCTGTTTGTGCAGGGCGGCGATTTGTAAAACGAGCGAAGCCATCATTTCGACATCGAGGCACTGCCTGCCGCTTGTGAGCAGGTTGGATCCGAGCTTGATGACTATTCTCCTGTAGGGCAACGCTGAACTTTTCATTGAGTTAATCGCTATATTTTTACCATTATAGCAATGCGTACTGAATTGGACAAGCAAAGAAGGAGGTATGATAAAATCTATGCGACGGGCTAGTTCGCTATGACTAGCCCTAAAGGTGTTTATAAATTAAGGAATGGTGATTTGAATAATTTGCTTAATCTTATATCCGAGATGCCGGGCTACCGGCGGCTGCTGGAAGGGATAAAAAAACAAGGCGAAATGGGCGAAATTTCGCTATTAAATGCTGCCAAACCTTACATGATTGCGGCTTTACATAAAGATTTAAAAATACCGCTGATTGTCATAACGGCGAAAGCCGATAATGCCAGCAGGATAAAAGACCAGCTGGCGGCTTGGTGCGATTCGGATAGTGATATCGACCTTTTCCCGGAGCCGGATACGCTGCCGTACCAGAGGGTGACATCCGACAATTTTAACGAGGCGGAAAGAATCCGGCTGCTGTCGATGCTGTTAAAATACGAAATGAATAAACCTGCACCTTTAGTGGTATTGTCCGCGCGATCATTGGTGCAGAAGATTACCCCGGTTGCGGATTTCCATTCATCGTATCACAGTATTAAGCCTGGAATGCAGGTCGAACCTTACCAGCTTTTAAAGAAGTGGCAGTTTCTGGGATATAAGAGCGAGAGCATTGTGGAACTGCCGGGTAGCATGAGCCATCGCGGCGGAATAGTGGATATCTACCCCCTGACATCCAATAAACCGGTCAGAATGGAATTTATGGGCAACACCATCGACAGCCTGCGCTTTTTCGACCCGCAAACGCAGCGTTCACTTGAGGCTGTTGCCGGGATTGAAATCGGGCTGGCCAGCGAACTGGTGACACCCTTTTTAATGGAAGAGCCGCAATTAAGGCAAACAATCAATGCCATCGATCTATCAGGCCTCAATGCCGATATAAAGATGCAGTATAGACATGAATTTAACATGTTTTCGGAGGGGCGCATGCCGGTCGGGAAGCAATTTTATGCCCCCATATTCAATAATGGCAGCATTCTGGATTACCTGCCGCCCCGGGCTCTTATTGTTATGGATGAGCCGCACAGTATTTATCAAGCAGTCGAGTTTATGGCTGAGGAAGCGGAGCAACTGAGGCAGGATAAGCTTGCCAGGCGGGAATTACCCCGCAATTATCCATCGCCGTGTTTTGCTGTTGCGGATATTGAATCCCGGCTGAACAACAGGCAAAAAATCAACCTGGTTTCATGGGGCGAGACAACCCGCCTCGATTTTTCGGCGGCGCCGAGTTTCAGCGGCAATCTGTCTCAATTCGCCGGCGAAGTCAGTAGCCTGCTTTCATCCAAGAAGAGAGTAATTGCCCTGACTCATCAAGCCAAACGCCTGTCTGCAATGCTGGAAGAAGCGGATATTTTTGCCGTCAATCTTGATAAAGAAAAAGATAAAATGCCGGCATTCGGTGAAATAGCGATTGCCTCCGGCGCAGTAGCCGGCGGCTGGATAATGAACGGCAATACCCATCTCTTTACCGACAGTGAGATATTCGGGTTCATCAAGCAGAGAAGATTCGTTAAAAAACGCCCGGTAGCTAAACTTAGACGATACGAAGATATCAATCCGGGGGATTATGTGGTTCACATCGAGCACGGCATCGCTAAATTCGGCGGTATTACCAGGATGTCGGCTTCACCGATTGAATATATGGTGCTGGAATATGCCGGGGGTGACAAATTATATGTTCCGGTAGATCAGATAAACCGCGTCGGACGTTATATCGGAGGCAGCGATAAAATCCCCGTCCTTAATCGATTGGGAACGCATGATTGGACAAAGGCAAAACAGAAAGCGCAGAAATCGGTTGAAGAGGTGGCCGAAGAGTTGTTGAATTTGTACGCAGCCAGGGAAGCAGCTCCCGGTTTCTCTTTCTCCCCCGATACCGTCTGGCAGCAGGAAATGGAAGCCTCGTTCCCTTATGTTGAAACACCCGACCAGATGACGGCGCAGGAAGAAATTAAAGCCGATATGTCTAAAGCCAAGCCGATGGACAGGCTGATTATGGGGGATGTCGGCTACGGAAAAACAGAAGTAGCACTGCGCGCCGCTTTCAAGGCGGTAATGGATAATAAGCAGGTGGCGGTGCTGGTGCCGACGACGGTGCTGGCCGAACAGCATTATGCCACCTTTACGCAGCGGTTAAAGGCTTTCCCCGTCAGTATCGAGGTGCTGAGCCGTTTCCGCAGTCATAAACAGCAGCAGGAAATTATCGAAAAACTGGCTGAAGGCAGGGTGGATATATGCATCGGTACCCACCGCCTGATACAGAAAGATGTTTTGTTTAAAGACCTGGGTCTCTTAATCATCGACGAAGAGCAGCGCTTCGGTGTCAACCACAAAGAATACCTTAAAAATATCCGCAAGGAAGTGGATGTACTGGCTATGAGCGCCACACCCATACCGCGTACGCTGCACATGTCGCTGGTGGGTGTAAGGGATATGAGCGTTATCGAAACGCCGCCGGAAGAGCGCTTGCCGGTAAGGACATATGTTGCCGAATACGATGGGCAGCTGGTTAAAGAAGCGATTATGAAAGAACTGGAGCGCGGCGGACAGGTCTTTTTTGTGCATAACCGTGTCCAGAGCATTGCCATGATTGCCGGAAAAGTCAGGGAACTGGTTCCCTCCGCCAGGATTGCCGTGGCGCACGGACGCATGGCGGAAGGCGAACTGGAAAACGTCATGACCGATTTCTCGCGCGGCGATATCGATATACTTGTCTGTACCACTATCATCGAATCAGGCCTCGATGTCCCCAATGCCAATACCCTTATTATCAACCAGGCCGATAAATTCGGTTTGACACAGCTTTACCAGTTGAGGGGCAGGGTGGGGCGGGGAGCCAACTTGGCTTATGCCTATTTCCTGTACGATAAAGGCAAGCGCATTACCGAAGAGGCGCGACAGCGTCTGAATGCTATTTATGAAGCTACCGAACTGGGCGCCGGCGCCAGCATTGCCATGAAAGACCTTGAAATCAGGGGCGCCGGCAATCTGCTGGGCATGAAACAGAGCGGACACATCAATGCCGTTGGTTTCAGTTTATATACGCACCTGCTTTCTGAAGCAGTGGCCGATATCAGGCGCCAGCAGAAGGGTGAGCCGGCACCAAAAACGAAGAGTAAACTGCAAACAACAGTCGATTTGCCGTTTACGGCTTTAATCCCGGAATGGTATGTCAGCGATGTGGCTGTCAGGTTGAATCTATATCACAGGATAGCGGATATAAAGAACGAGGAAGAGCTGGACAATCTGAAAAAGGAGATTGGCGATCGTTTCGGTGAGATGCCTCCCGAAGTCAGCAATCTGATGTTTGTGGCGCATATCAAGCTGAAAGCGGGCAGGGCAGGTGTAAAATCGCTTGTTATCGAGGACGGAAAGATCGTCATGCGCCTGTTCGAGGGGTTGCAGCTTGACAGGCAAAAGACGCTGCAATTGCCTGAAATGGGTATTGCGATGGGCAGGACGCAATTGAGCATCGAATATAAAAGGTATGGCAAAGACTGGGATAAGGCGCTGGAACGGATAATCGATACCATCAAATAAAAAAGATTCGATTGTAGTGTCTGGAGAACAGTATTTTAAACATAATTAACAATTGATTGGACACTATTGCCGAATAGTACTGATAAAAATATACGGGACGGTCTCAATTAAAATACCGGGCAAATCCCGTTATTACTTTCCGTGGCGTCTTTTGAAAAATTTGTTGATAAAAGAACCTTTTTTAGCCGTTCCGCTTAACTCCGCCTTTTCAGTAGTTTCTGCGGAGGTTTTTGCCGGCCTATCGCCGGAACCCAGATTCCTGATATAGTCAATGGCATCCTGTACAGTTTTGATATTATCGGCATCTTCATCCGGTATACTGAGAGCATGCTTTGGAGTGCTGAATTCCTCTTCCATTGCTATGGTCAGTTGCACCATATCGAGCGAATCGGCGTTTAAATCCTCCATAAAACGGGAATCGGGCTTTATATCTTTTTCAGCTATACCAAAGTGGTTAGCGATGATTTTTTTAATTCTTTCAGAAACTGTTGCCATTCTCAGCCTCCATTTTGCTGTCTGGTTGCCAGGCTGCTGACGGAGCTCAATACACCGTTGATAAACCTCGGAGAACTGTCGCTACCGAAGTTTTTAGCCAGCTCGACAGCCTCGTTTATAGCTACTTTAATCGGTGTTTTATTATCAAACAAAAGCTCGAATATTGCAAGCCTCAGGATATTGCGGTCGATAACGGCAATCTGGGCAATGGGCCATGAGGGGGCAAATTTTTTGATGTTGGCATCGATTTGTTTTTTATTATCAATCACACCCGATACCAGTTCCTTTACGAACTCGATATTTTCTTCAATCAATGCTTTTCCCGCAAGAGTATGCTGTATCACTTCTTCCGGTTTGTGCCCGACCGAATCCACTTCATATAATATCTGAAGTGCCACTGCCCTTGATTTTCTTCTGGCTCCAGTCATTTTTTACTCCGCTTAATCGTAATTTCCTATTTATATTATATCACTGCATAGTTTAACGATGTTAATATCGAAAACATCATTTTGCATCAAAAAGGCAAATGTATATTGCTTTATTCGGTTTTATAATCAACAACTTTTTCAAATAACCTGTTGCTTCTGATCGAATGTATTGCCAAAAACATCTGATTGGAATATTTGCTGATTGCGGCCAAAAGACGCTTGGAGTCCGGTTATAAATAAAGCCGCTTTCTATTCGTTTAAAACCGGCGTACCGGTTAAAGAATATGGGCGACCTTATATCGTTTAAATCAATTTGCAAATCAGGTTTTTCTAACAGCAATTGTTAAAGCAGTTTATTTCTATTTCTTTTTCGGGCTTTTTATTTCGATTGCTTCTTTGCCAGCGTAAGTACCGCAGTTGGTACAGGCGTGATGCTGAAGTTTAGCGCTTCCGCACTGGGGGCAATTCATCAGGGCTTTCGGTGTTAAAGCAAGATGACTGCGTCTTTGGCCCTGTTTTGCTTTAGGCGTTTTACGTTTAGGTAATGGTGTCATTTTTTACTCCGTTTCTGATCCTTGTATGTAAATATCTATATTACCATAACGACATAAAATTTTAAAATCAAATGCCGTTACAATTATTTCGGCACAGGGGTTTCATCGGTATAGCCAGCAGTGCATATTGCCTGATGGCTTCGGTCATGTCAAGTATCTGGTGTTCGTCGATGGTGAAGCTGTCGGATTCCTCCGGCGCCGGCATCGGGTAACCGCTCCCAATGTCGAGTATCGGGAAGTATTCCTCTTCGATAACGATTTCAAGAGGGCAATCGAAATCCTTCAGACAGCGGGCGCATGTTGTTTTCACCGAAACATTGAGGTTGCCCTTAACCAGGATGCTGCGGTTGGTGCGGACCAATTTGACATGCCCGTTAACCGGAATAGTTAAATTATCCTCTCTATAATCAACAACCTCATTGATTTCGTAATCCCTTGAAGCGCCTATCGATCCTTTAAGCAGGCCGGAAACATTTATCTGCAATTCAATTCCTTAATAGTTCAATACTATGATAGTAATTATACTCACGGCGGCGATAATACTGCAAACTTGCGGCCTTACCAGATATTGTCAGAAAAATTCTTGCCTTTTGGTCACAAACGATAATATAAGTGCTATAATAGCGGTAAGAAATACCTTGTTTATGCTTGGAGTTATTTTATGGATAAGGCAGATGCAAAATTAAAAATAGCCGAACTTGTTAGCAGGTATAAAAACCTTGATAACAAAGAAAAAAAGAATTGAATGAAGCACAAACAAAGCAGTCTTTTATTGAGCCGTTACTTAATGCACTAGGGTGGGATACGAGTGATTATAAAGAAACCTCGATGGAGGAAAATGTTCCGCTAATTGGTCGTGTTGATTATGCCTTAAAAATAAATGGCGTCTCTAGAATATATGTAGAAGCTAAAAAATTGAGTGCCGATTTAAATAATCCCGATTATATTAAGAAGACTGTTACCTATGCTTACAGTAAAGGTATTAATTGGGCGTTGCTTACCAATTTCGCTGAAATTCACCTTTTCAATGTCAATGAATCAAGAGATAAATCTCCTATTCGTTTTTCATTCGAAGATTATGAATGTGATTTTGATAGACTATGGCTGTTATCGAAAGTTTCAATTAGCGATGGTTTACTTAATAAAGAAGCAGTCAAATGGGGTTTTATTGCACAGCCTATACCAATTACAAGCTGGTGGAAAAGAAACAGCGCCGCAAGGAACAGGGCATTTATTACACGCCCAAGTTCGTTACGGATTATATTGTTAAAGAAACCGTCGGCAGGTTTTTGCAGGAACACAGCTATAATGAAAACCTGAATATCAAAATACTCGACCCCGCCTGCGGGGAGTATGTCATAATAATGCTAAAGAGGGAAATGAAGTAACCAAAAGGGTTTCAGAGCTTCCACAAAGTACGAAATTCGAAAATTGTTGTCAAAGACCAACAACCAGACATTATATTTGTGTCGGGTTAACTTGAATGAATGTCGGGTAATGTTATCGAAATCTTTCGAAATGTTCGACAATGTTTAGTATACTGGTAATGGTAAAATTTTACTGTTTGAAAAGGAACTATTAAGTGGCAAACTTTGATATGACTCCAAAAGATTTGAGCTCATATGTTAAATATAGAAAAAGTGATAATATTGTTCAAGATTTAAAAGAAATCGTTGATTCTGCACAAAGCTACGCCTATAGTTCGGTAAATATCGCTTTGGTATTTCGAAATTGGCTAATCGGAAAACGTATAGCTGAAGAAGAAATGCAAGGAGAGACGCGTGCCGAGTATGGTGCAGAATTGCTAAGAACCCTTGCTAAAGAAATGGAAAAATCTTATGGAAAAGGACTTAATCAAAGAAATCTTTACTAT
>JAAYNN010000057.1 GCA_012520835.1 Dehalococcoidales bacterium | reverse complement strand
CTCTCTAAGGAAGACAAGGAAAGGATGCTTTCAACGGGAGTTATGCTGGATGACCCGGCACAGCGTTCGGGAACTTTCATACAGATGGGCAATACCCCCGTTCATAATTCCACGAAACAGGACGGCATCGAAATCATAGCTGTCAGCCAGGCCAAGGAAAAGTACGACTGGTTCGGGGATTACTGGTGGCAAGCCGTCTCTGTCGATACCGATAAATATACCGCCCATGTCGAATTAAATAACGCCGACGGCTATTTTATCAGGGCGCTGCCCGGAGCAAAAACGGTTTTCCCGATACAGGCATGCCTGTATTTAAATAAAATCGGCAGTATTCAGGACGTTCACAATATCGTCATCGCCGAAGAAGGCTCGGAACTGCATATCATTACCGGCTGCACCACCTCGCTGCACAACGAACCCGGCCTGCATCTCGGCGTTTCCGAATTCTATATCAAAAAAGGCGCCAGGGTCACCTTCACCATGATACACAACTGGACTCCTGCTATGGGGATACGCCCCAGGACAGGCGTTTTCATCGAGGACAACGGATTACTGTTGAATAACTACGTTATTATGAAACCCGTCGATTCGCTGCAGCAGAATCCCTCGGCTTACTGCAACGGAGAGAATGCCACTGCCCGTTTTAACAGCATATTGATTGCTCCGCCCGGCTCGAATATGGATATCGGGTCGAGAGTATTCCTTAACGGAAAGGGTTCCAGGACAGAAATGATTGCCCGAACTATCACTACCGGCGGAGAAATCATATCGCGCGGATATATGGAAGGAAATGCGCCGGACGTTAAAGGCCACCTTGAATGCCGCGGGTTGATACTGGGCGATGCCGGCTCCATCCATGCCATCCCCGAACTGAAAGGCACTTTGGCCGGTATCGACCTGTCGCACGAAGCTGCTGTCGGTAAAATCGCCGAAGAAGAAGTGGAGTACCTGATGGCCAGAGGCCTTACCAGAGATGAGGCCACTGCCGCTATCGTACGCGGATTTTTAAATGTCGATATCGAGGGCTTGCCTCCGCTTTTAAACGCCGAACTGCAAAAAGCGATCAAAGACAGTGAAGACGATATGTTCTAGAATAAAGCTGATATGTTAATCGATATTCAAATCCGCTCATCGGTAAGGTGGGCGGATTTTTTTGCGGCAACATTCTACATGACATTCAACAAATAAGATTTAACCGGTCATTACAAACTGAACACGCCATAGCTCAGTCTGTTGCATCGGTAATTATAGCGAGCGGATATTACTAAGCCGTTCGTGTCAATTAATTGTCACGCTGAATTCGTGAGGGACGAATGAAGTATCTGGGGCGGGATAAAAAAGCCGTTCGTTGTTAAATTATAAAACCGTTCGTGGTGAGCTTGTCGAACCATAACGGCGATGTATTAAACCAGATTTCCGTTCATTTGACCCTTTCCCGACGGGTCGGGACTCAGGACAAACATGAATCTTACTTCACCCCATCCCCCAGATCCTTCAGCCCCCCTGTGACTTCAGGATGACATTTAACGTTGTCATGCTGAGCGCAGCGAAGCATCTAAATGCCATTCGATAAGTCTTAGATTCTTCGGCTTCGCCTCAGAATGACAATTGTGTGG
>JAAYNN010000056.1 GCA_012520835.1 Dehalococcoidales bacterium | reverse complement strand
TCTTGTACCTTGAAAATCTTATTCTGTGCAGAACACTAACTATTATACCAGTCATATTGCCTTTTCGCAATCTATTCTTTTGATATAATGAAATTCAACCTTTTTTTGCTTGCTTTTGCCCTCTCTATTTAGCCATCAATTGCTTGACTGCCGGTTTATAATTTTACAAATTCCTTAATTTTTTAATTCAAAGAATTTAGGTTTAGTTACGCTAAAACCAAATAAAACTGGATTAATCCCATTTTTTAGTCTATAATTGACGGCAATACCCAATATTTTCACAAAATACACTTTATTTAAAGGAGGACTATGCCAGGTATATTTTGGATCGTACCCATCGTTTGTCTCATAACGGTCATTTTTACCATATATCTCGCCAGAGATGTGATGCGTAAAGACACAGGCACCCCGAAAATGAAGGAAATCGGGGATATGATTTTTGAGGGAGCCTGGGCTTTTCTCAAACGTCAATACAGAACAATAGCTATCATTTCTGTTATCGTTGCAGTAGTAATCGGCGTTATTGTCGGTTTACTCGACGGACAAAAGGGGATCGAAGGTATGACCAGGGTTGGCATCATGTGGCATACCGGAGTCGCCTTTCTTATCGGCGCTATTTGCAGTGGTGTATCAGGATTTTTAGGAATGTATGTGGCCGTAAAATCCAATGTGCGCTGTGCTTCTGCTGCTCAGCGCAGTTGGCGTGAAGCCATCGATGTCGCTCTGCGCGGCGGTGCAGTATCGGGCTTTCTTATCACTGTATTAAGCCTTATCGGTGTAACCGGTATTTTCTTTGCCTTCGGTGGCGCAACCAATCCCGGAATCGCCCCTCATCTGATCGTCGGTTTTGGTTTCGGCGCCAGTTTCGTCGCCCTTTTTGCCCAACTCGGCGGCGGTATTTATACCAAAGCAGCCGATATGGGGGCGGATCTTGTCGGTAAAGTTGAACATGGCATTCCCGAGGATGATCCCCGCAATGCTGCTGTTATAGCCGACCTGGTCGGTGATAACGTCGGCGATTGTGCCGGCCGTGGAGCCGACCTTTTTGAATCCACTGCTGCCGAAAATATCGGCGCAATGGTACTCGGTGTCGCCGTATACGTATTAACTGGAGAAATCGCATGGATACTATTCCCGCTGGTAGTTCGTGCTTTCGGTCTTGCTGCCAGCATAATAGGTGTCATGTGTGTTCGAGCCAAGGAAGAAGAGAATCCCATGGCAGCCTTGAACCGCGGCTATTGGGTAGCCATCATTCTTTCAGCCGCCGGAATGTTAATTACCGTTATAACAATGCTCGGCTCAGATAGCCTCTGGCTTTTCGCTGCCGGCCTGGTTGGTATCTTTGCCAGTGTAGTAATGGTATATATAACCCAATACTATACCGATACCAAATATACACCGGTAAAAAGCGTCGCTAAAGCTTCTCTTACCGGGCCTGCTACCAACATAGTTGTGGGTACGGCTGTCGGCTTTGCTACCACTATGCCAACCGCTCTCGTTATCGGCTGTTCATTGCTTTTATCTTACTGGTTCGGTACTCTCAGTGGCGTGGCAGGGGCAGGCGCCTTCGGCACAGCTGTTGCCACAATGGGAATGCTGATGACATGTCCGTATATTCTTGCTATGGATACCTTCGGACCGATCACCGATAATGCCAATGGCATTAACCAGATGGCAGGCGCCGGTGAAAAAATACGCCGTATTACCGACCGTCTGGATGCCGTCGGCAACACTACAAAGGCTCTTACCAAGGGTTATGCTATGGTTTCCGCCGGTTTGGCCGCCTTCCTGCTCTTCCAGGCTTATCTGGATAGAGTATCCTTCCTTCGCACCGGTCTGGAAGGTCAATTTACCATTGTTAATATCGCACGGATCGAGGTTTTTGTTGCCGCATTATTTGCCGTCATGCTTGTTTTCTATTTCAGTTCATGGGCAATTAAAGCTGTAGGCACAACTGCCGGAAAGATTATTGAAGAAGTCCGACGCCAGTTCCGTGAAAATCCCGGCATTATGAAAGGTACAGTTCGTCCCGATTATGCACGTGCTGTAGATATTACCACCCGTGCCGGCCTTCGTGAAATGGTCAAACCAGGTTTACTGGTAGTACTTACCCCGATAGTCGTTGGTGTAGTCTTCAATCTTGTTCCTAGTTATGATGCAGCTATGGCAGTTGCAGCTTTCCTGATGGTCGGCACTATCGGCGGTATCCTGTTAGCCTCTTATATGAATAATGCCGGCGGCGCCTGGGATAATGCTAAGAAATACATCGAAGATGGACAACTAAAGGATGATAACGGCGAAGTTGTAGGAAAACATACCATGGCACACGATGCCGCAGTAGTCGGCGATACAGTGGGAGACCCGTTGAAAGATACTGCCGGGCCTTCCTTACACGTTCTTGTTAAACTACTTGCAACCATCACCCTGGTTATGGCTCCGCTCTTTATCTAAAGAATAAATCCAAGTATAATAAGGGAGCAGTTTTGAATCAATTGAAGCTGCTCCCTTTTACATTTATTAATTTTTGGGAGTAAGGATATGCTTAATAAAGTACTGGTCGCCAATCGCGGTGAAATTGCCATACGTGTTATGCGAGCCTGCCGCGAACTGGGCATTCAATCTGTTGCCGTTTATTCTGAAGCCGATAAATATGCCCTATTTGCCAAATATGCCGATGAAGCTTATCTTTTAGGCCCTGCCCCTGCCTCTCAAAGCTATCTGGATATAGATAAAATTATTGAAGTAGCCAGAATTTGTAATGCCGATGCCATTCATCCGGGCTACGGTTTTCTTTCAGAGAATCCAGATTTTGCCGAGGCGTGCGAAAATGCCGGCATTACTTTTATCGGACCACCCAGTTCTGTACTTAAAATTACCGGAAACAAGGTTGCCGCCCGAAAAGAAGCGGTTAAAGCTAAAGTACCTGTAATTGCAGGCAGCAATGAAGCGACTTCGGATATAAATCATATAAAGGAAGTCATTCATAAAATAGGTTATCCCGCAATAATTAAACTGGCTGACGGCGGCGGCGGCATCGGTATGAGTATCATCCATTCGGAAGAGGAACTTGAAAAAGCTGCTGCAACGTCCATTTCTATTTCTCAATCTACTTTTGGTAAAAACGATATTTATATAGAGAAATATCTCGAACATCCGCGTCATATCGAATTCCAGATTCTTGCCGACAAATTCGGTAATGTAGTTCACCTGGGAGAACGCGAATGCAGCATCCAGAGAAACTACGGCAAAATCATCGAAGAATCCCCATCCGTAGCGCTGTCTGCTTCCATGCGCGAACAGATGGGCAATCAGGCAGTCAAACTGGCGCGTTCACTTAAATATGTCGGGGCCGGCACCATCGAATTTATTTTTTCGGAGGATAAGTACTATTTCCTCGAGGTTAATGCCCGCATTCAGGTTGAACACGGGGTTACGGAAATGGTAACCGGTATCGACATAGTCAAGGAGCAGATACGGATTGCTTCCGGACTGCCGCTTTCCGTCAAACAGGAAGATGTTCGATTGACAGGCTGGGCAATTGAATGCCGCATCAATGCCGAAGACCCGCTGGCGAATTTTATGCCTTCTCCGGGGACATTAAAAGGTTATCGCTCTCCGGGCGGTATAGGCATTCGCGTCGATTCGGGGGTTCACAATGGCTACACTATCCCCGATTGCTACCATCCGATGATTTCCAAGTTGATTGTTCACGGCAGAGACCGCAAGGAAACAATTATCCGCATGAAGCGAGCACTGTATGAATATATCATCATAGGTGTAAAAACCAATATCATACTGCATAAAGCCATTATGGAAAATCCGCGCTTTATCGCAGGCAACCTTGAGACCGGATTTATAGAAAGGGAAACCGGATTGGAGTTCAATATGCAGCGCATTGCAGAAAGAGACTATCCGTTGATAGAACGCCTTTCGGAGATATTCGATTTCACGGATTAAACAATAGATGGGGTACTATTCGGTAATAGTATCCCATCTATTGTTAATTACGTTTAAAGCACTATTCCCCAGACACTACAATCGAACAGCACTGACTTAACTGAGAAAAGAGTGGAATTCTGCCTATTGTACATAGATGGTGGGCGGTAATGGATTTGAACCAATGACCTTTGCGATGTCAACGCAACGCTCTAACCAACTGAGCTAACCGCCCTGAAACGAGGATAGATAATTTTAATAATTATAGCTGAT
>JAAYNN010000055.1 GCA_012520835.1 Dehalococcoidales bacterium | reverse complement strand
TACGGGGCGGAGCAATTGCGCGATTTGCTTTTAAAATCCGGCTTCTCCAGGGTCACCTTCAAACGGCTCTTCTTCGGGGCGGCGGCCATTCACATGGCGGTGAAATAGAAGTTCTTCATCATGACTTCGGCATGACAAATACAATTAACTGTCATCCTGATTGTGTCGAAGGGGCAACCGGGCGGAAATCATCATATGAACAGTAAATACAGTAATAAGTTGCCAAGAGGGAATAAAACAGACATTAATACAGAAAGTCAAATCCCATTGATTGTTGACAACCCTGCTTGTCTAAGTGTATATTCTGGATAAGAAAAAGTTCCTTTTAAAATCAGTTGCGTCAGGGGTGCTGATAAGCCTAACAGGGAAGGCGGTGCGAGTCCGCCACTGTCCCCGCAACCGTAATCAGCGACGAAAGCGGCAATATGCCACTGGGTTGAAACCCGGGAAGGCGCCGCCGGTAGGATGACCTGAAAAGCCGGTAGACCTGCCTCTAACGCAAAAGTAACGAACTCCTCGGGGGAATGGGAGAAGGTAGCTTGTGTTTGCCATTTTTAAGCCCTGTTTCCCTTTGCGGAGGCAGGGCTTTTTTATTTTAGTACGGAGGATACGCAAAAAATGGGAAAAATCATTACTGCCGCAACCGGCAGTTTCCCTCGCATCGGAGAGGGGGAAAACGGGCAAAAACTACGCAAAGCCTTTCATGATTTCGATAAAGGCAGACTGAACAGCGCCGAACTTCTGGAAGTGGAACGCGGAATAACAGTTCAGGCGATTTCACTTCAACAGGAAGCGGGGCTGGATTTATTAACCGACGGGCAGATATGCTGGCGTGACCCGGTATCACATATCATGATGTCGCTTTCAGGGGTGCGATCTGGGTCGATGATTCGTTTCTTCGATACCAATACCTATTTCAGGCAGCCTGTAATCAGCGGCAGAATTACAGGCGCTCTCCCTGTACTTGCGAATGAATATTATTTTGCCAGGGGGAGGACGGATCGTCCGATAAAGCCGGTAATCACCGGGCCGTATACTCTGACGAAATTGTCGATTAACGAGGCTTATAAAGATGAAGTCTCTTTGCTGGAAGATATCGCTGATGTAATTGCCTGTGAAGTTGAGGAAATGGCAAAAGCCGGGGCGACGGTAATCCAAATAGATGAACCGGCTATTATATACAATCCCGATGACATATCCGTATTAAGTCATTTACTTGGCAGGATTTCCGAAGCCAAGGGAGAAGCAAAGCTGGCTCTGTATACATACTTCGGAGATGCCTGTCCTGTATATGAAGAACTGCAATTGTTGCCGGTTGATATCCTGGGGCTGGATTTTACCTATAGTCCGCGCCTGGTCGAAAAAATCGCCGCCTGCGGAACGGATAAACTGCTCGGGGTGGGAATTATCGACGGCAGGAATACACGAATGGAGACGGCTGCGGATGTTTTTCCTGTACTGGAGTCCGTATTGAAGTCTTCGGGTGATCTGGAATGTTATTTGAATCCTTCCTGCGGTCTGGAATACCTGCCGCAAAGCAAGGCAATAGCCAAGCTGGAGAATATGGTCGCACTACGTGATGATTTCGAGGGAGTACATTGTGATGAGCAGAGATAAATTATTAGTTTTGGGAGTGGATATACCGGTTTTGCCCACAACTTCGGTCGGAAGTTTACCCAAACCGGGACAATTGGTGACAGCCAGAAAGGATTTTTCACAGGGGAAAATAGGATACGTTACATTAAAAGCACTGGAAAGAGAGGCTACGGAGTTCTGGGTAAGAAAACAGGATGAAATCGGGCTGGATGTCATCGTCGATGGAGAGATGTACCGCGGGGATATGGCGGCTTATTTTGCCGAGACGATGCAGGGTTTCCAGACTGGAGAGCTGGTTCGTTCTTACGGCAATCGTTACTATCGCAAGCCTGTCATTACAGGAGAGGTAAGGTGGTGTTCACCGATTACAACGGAGTGGTGGAAATTCGCACAGTCCCTGACGGAAAAGCCTGTTAAGGGAATGCTTACCGGCCCGTACACTATAATGGACTGGTCTTTTAACGAGTTCTACCCTGACCGCCGCTCTGCCGCTATGGCCATTGCCCGCGAGCTTAGAAAAGAGGTCGAGGCGCTGGTCGATGCGGGGGCAAGGATAATCCAGGTAGACGAGCCGGCGATATCCACACGTATCGATGAACTGGATTTCGCCCGCGAGGCAATGCAGGTGGTTACCGGCGGAATCAATGCCTATTTCATTTGCCATATCTGTTATGGGAATTTTCTGCCTGTTTATCGCCATCTGCTTTCACTGAACGTCGATAACCTCGACCTGGAAACTTCGCTGAAGCATGATGTGCTGGCGGCTTATATTCGGGATAATCCATTCAGCAAGGACATCTCATACGGTGTCTTTGATGTCCACAACCATAAAACGGAGAGCGTTGCGGAGATGGAGAAAAACATCCGTTATGCTCTGTCGATGTTCGATAAAGGGCAGGTATGGGTCGGCCCCGATTGCGGTTTGAAAACCCGCAGTGTAGAAGAGGCTATTTCCAAGCTGACGAATATGGTAACGGCAGCTTCTCATATTCGTGAAGAAATATAATCAGTCAACAGGAGGCACAGCATGTTACTAAGCAAGATAGGGCAAATCAGGAAACGTGACGGGCGCATTGTAACCTTTGAAGCCGACAAGATAACCATGGCGGTAGAAAAGGCGTTGCAGGCCACTGGCGACAATGACCATGCCAAGGCAGAGAAAGTCTCGCAGCAGGTGGTTTCCATTCTCGAGATAACCTGCCGCGGATTGCGCGTGCCCGATGTGGAAGAAATTCAGGACCTCGTTGAAAAAGTCCTGATTGAAAACGGTTATACAGATGTTGCCAAGTCGTACATTCTTTACCGTGAACAGCATGCGCAAATGCGCCGCATGCAGGCTCTTTTTAGGGGAGCAGAGGAGATGGTGGATAAATACCTCGATGAAAACGACTGGCGCACCAGGGAAAACAGCAACATGAGCTATTCATTGCAGGGGTTGAACAACTATATCTCCGCCGATATCATCAGCAATTACTGGTTGAGCAAAATTTATTCCCCTGAAATAAGAGAGGCGCATACATCCGGCGATTTTCACATTCACGATTTGGGCATCCTGGGGCCCTATTGCTGCGGCTGGGACTTGAAGGCACTTCTTCTGGAGGGCTTCAGGGGAGCTTCGGGGAAAACGGAGAGTTCTCCGGCAAAGCACCTGCGCAGTGCGCTCGGACAGGTGGTCAATTTCTTTTATACCTTGCAGGGTGAGGCTGCCGGCGCACAGGCCTTTTCCAATTTCGATACGTTGCTTGCCCCGTTTATCCGCTTCGATAACCTGAGCTACAGGGAAACGAAACAGGCTTTGCAGGAGTTCGTCTTCAATCTGAACGTTCCTACCCGCGTCGGTTTTCAGACTCCGTTTACCAATCTTTCCTTTGATCTGACCCCGCCGTCTTATCTGCGGGACGAGGCTGTGATAATCGGGGATGAGGTGAAAGACGTTACCTACGGGGATTTTCAGCAGGAAATGGATATACTGAATCGCGCTTTTGCCGAGGTAATGGCAAAGGGAGACGCCAGGGGAAGGATATTCACCTTTCCGATTCCGACATATAACATTACTAAGGATTTCGATCCCTGCAATCCCAAGCTGGATACATTGTGGGAGATGACGGCGAAATACGGCATCCCCTATTTCGCCAATTTTTTAAACACTGATATGCGACCCGAGGATGCGCGCAGCATGTGCTGCCGGTTGCGCTTGGATGTGCGCGAGATAAAACGCCGGGGAGGCGGGCTATTTGGTTCTAATCCGCTTACCGGCAGCATCGGTGTGGTTACTATTAATATGGCGCGTATCGCTTACCTGTCGAAATCCGAGGCAGAATTTATTGAACGGCTGGACAGGCTGATGCTTCTGGCAAAAAACAGCCTTGAAGTAAAACGCAAGGCTCTCGAAAGGCTTACCAACGAAGGCTTATTCCCCTACTCGGTTTTCTATTTAAAAACTGTCAAGCAACGCTTCAAGAGCTACTGGGCGAATCATTTTTCTACCATCGGGTTAATCGGTATGAACGAGGCTTGTCTTAATTTATCCGGCGTCGGCATCGATACGGAAGCCGGCAGGGAACTGTCGTTAAGGATTTTACAATATATGAAAAAAAGGCTGGAAGAATTTCAGGACGAAACCGGGAATCTCTATAACCTGGAAGCCACTCCCGGAGAAGGCGCCAGCTATCGCCTGGCAAAGCTCGACAAGAGCAGGTTCCCTCAGTTAATAACTTCCGGGAAAGACGAATCCTATTATACCAACTCTACCCAGCTGCCGGTAAATTTTTCGGGAGATCTTTTTGAAGCGCTTGCCTTGCAGGACAAACTGCAGCAGCAATATACCGGAGGCACGGTTTTTCACTGCTTCCTGGGAGAGCGCATCGACGATCCGGCAATGGCCCGCGACCTGATAATGAAGGTGGCGCAGAATTTTGGGTTGCCCTATTTTACGCTTACTCCCACGTTTTCCATCTGCCCCGAACACGGTTATATTCGCGGAGAAGTGGCTGAATGTCTCACTTGCGGGGCCGCTACCGAAATTTACTCCCGCATCGTCGGCTATTTCCGCCCGGTCAGCCAGTGGAATAAGGGGAAGGTTGCCGAATTTAGCGAGAGAAAACTTTTTAAACCCGAATTAAGAGACAACGAGGATATATCAGATGGTGATTTGCGGAATGAAGGGCACTTCCCTGATAGACTATCCGGGCAAGATTGCGGCAGTGATTTATACGAAGGGATGCAACTTTCGCTGCCCGTTCTGTCATAACAGTTCGCTGGTACTGGGAACGAATAGCGAAACCCGGTCCTCAGCCGATGTTTTAAGAGATATCGAAAGACGAAAAGGTTTTATTGACGGGGTAGTTATCACCGGCGGTGAGCCTGCCATTAATGAAGATTTACCCGGTTTTATCCGGGAAATCAGGAAAAGAGGATTAGCTGTCAAGCTGGATACTAACGGTTCCCGCCCGGAAATGCTTCAGAAATTGATTGAATCCCGACTGGTAGATTTTGTTTCTATGGATATCAAGACGACCTGGCCGAAATACAAATTGGCTACGGGAAGCGATGCCGATATAGAGATACTGAAAAAGAGCATTGGCCTGATAAAGAGTTCCAATATAGATTATGAGTTTCGCACTACATGTGTTCCGACTCTGGTGAATGCCGAGGATATCGACGCAATCAGCCGCATATCCGGCAGCAGGGGATTATATACATTACAACAGTTTCAACCGGAGGATGCTTTCAGCGAAGAATACAGGAGGATTACACCTTATTCTTTTGCTGCCTTGCATTCCTTGCTGGAGATAGCGTGCGCTAATGCTCCGGGAAGCCGTCTTATCGGGATATAAAAACAGGCTCCGGATTTTTCACCGGAGCCCGCTGAGTTCGCTTCCTACTCCTCCCGCCTGGTTTGTCTACCAGATATTCATACCCGTTACGGGAGTTTCATTTCCTAATGAGGAGCTCGGAAACCTTCGCCTGTGCTCCCCGCTGATTATTCAAATGATTGTTTGTTAACTTTGTTATTTTTTCCCACCATTAACCAGCGAGGAGCCTGGAGAATCTTCGTCCCATCTGCAGTGTAGAGCTAAAATATCAAGCATCTATGTTTTCACTTCCTCCTTTCGCAAGTTACAGAGGGTTATTGGTTGGATTCCTTTTTATTACTGCTACCCTCTTAATCTTATTCTACCATATAAAAATAAATAGTCAATACCCCTTTTAGTACCATTGATGAACGGCGATAATCCATATGCGGGAATAAAAACAGGGTAACTATTATATTCTAATAAATCGCTGTTTAAATCAGGGGATTTTGCAGGGTTAGCTTGGAGATCATATTTTCCGGGCGGATTTCCCGAAAAATCGTTCAGAACAGCGATTGCTTCGTCAAGATAAAAAATTTCGGTCGTAAATTATAACCATGACATCTTGTATTCAACGGGGTTTAAGTTTATATTATTAGATGAAGCTGACAGCGGTTTTTCCCGGTCGATGCCGCAGTGTAAGGAGGCTGATATGATAAAGGTTTCCATACAGGGCGAGAGCGGATCTTTCCACGATATTATAGCCAGGGACATGTTTCCGGATGATTCCGAGATTATCGAGGGAGCCACTTTCCAGCAGGTTTTTGAGGATGTCAGGAAGGGTTTGGTCGATTACGGAGTCGTAGCGATTGAGAATTCAATCTATGGCTCTCTGCTTGAAAACTACGACCTGCTTTTAAAATACGATGCCAAAATCGTCGGGGAATCATACTTAAGGATAAGTTTCGATTTGCTGGCTCTTCCGGGGGTAAAGCTCGAAGATGTCAAAGAGGTTTACAGCCACTCGCTGGCGATGGTTCAATGCGAGGACTTCTTGCAGAAACACCCCGAAATGGTACGCATCGAAACCGACGATACCGCCGGCAGCGCCAGGCTTATCAAGGAAAAGGGATTGACTGCTGCCGCGGCTATCAGCAGCGGCCTCTCGGCCAGGTTGTATGATTTAC
>JAAYNN010000054.1 GCA_012520835.1 Dehalococcoidales bacterium | reverse complement strand
TTCAGGATGACAGTTAATTGTATTTGTCATGCTGAGCGCAGCGAAGCATCTGAATGCCATTCGATAAGCCTTAGATTCTTCGGCTTTGCCTCAGAATGACAATTATGTGGGTACTCCGCGCAACGAAGTTCCTGATTGTCATGCTGAATTCGTGAAGGCCGTAACTCAACATCCGGGGTGGGGTTATTAATGTGTTACCCCCTGTGCATTCAGCATAACAAAACGGTTGTGCTATTCAAACCTGTTGTGATGAAGGATATCTTCCAGTGTGCGCTTGGGGATGTGGAGTACACCCTGCTCATCCACCCAGCGCTTTACGGAACCGCTAGTTGACTCCAGGACGATTTTCTCATCGGGATACCCCAGCGCCAGCATCGCAGCCACCTCGTATTTTGCGGGAGCCTTGATTATTTCCCCGATTCTTTTTTTATCGATGCCGGTCATGATGCAGGTGCCGACACCAAGCTCAAAGGCCACCAGCGCCATGTTTTCCAGCGCCATTCCGATATCGAGAAAGGCGTTATTCCGTCCGCAGCCGCGTTCCTTTTCCAGTTCCAGATTGATAAGGACAACAATATAGGCTACCGGCTTCTTTTCGGGAGACCAGCCCTGTGCCGGTTTTGCAACACCTCCCCAGAAAGCGATGGAGTCCAATATTTGCGCGACCAAACTCTTTTCATCGGCGACAAAATACTCGCACAACTGGCTGTTCATCGCCGTCGGCGCCAACCGCGCGCCCTCGATACACTTTTCCAGAATGGCATAGTCTAAAGGCTTTTCCTGAAAAACCCTGATCGTCCGCCTGTTTACAACCGCATCAAATACTTTCATTACTTTCCTCCTTAAAAAATTGTTTATTTTGTCCATCATAGCCTGCCAGTGCGTTCCTTTCCAATAGATTCGCCGGCAGGAAGGGCATTCCATGTATTTATCATGAGTTTTATATACATAAGGCGGAATTCTGGCGCTTAATTTCTCCTTTTCCCGCTCCTCCAGCAATCCGTTGCATTCCAGGCAGCGCGTAAACAGATAATTACTGCCATCGATATCGAGTGAGCGCATGACCTGCTCCATCTGCTCGGTAGCAAGTTCACCGGTGAGCAACACCGCAGAGACTTTGCCGGAGGAAATCAACCTGCGCTTGATTACACCGGTATCACGCGTGATTATAATGCGATTTTCTGCAAGTGCAACAGACACCATTTCCGCATCGTCGGCGCCTGTAAAGAATATGGCATCGCAACCCAGCATACGCAGCCATTTTACCAGTTTGCCGGCGTTATGGTCGATTATAAATTTTACAGTATTCATCCGCCATCCCCGGCAGGCTAGATTTCTATTTGTTTCCCCTCAAAGGCTGTTTTTATAGATATACCCAGTTCTTCAGCAACTTCCGCCAGTTCCCGGCGGATGCGATCTTCCAGCATGTGATTCATATGTACTGCGATTACATCGGGTATATAACCTTTGTCATTCAGGTGATTGAGCAGTTCCTCTTTTAACAATTCCGGGCAAAGATGACCTTTATCGCAGCAGAATTTCCGGTAACCATTCGAGGCGGTAACCTCGGTAATCAGCAATTTGGCGGAAACGCGTTCCCATGTTTCGGCTAATCCCGGCCCGGTATCACCGGTATAAAAGAAGGACTTGCCTCCCTTTCCCGAAATGCGATAGCCGACAGCAGTCACCGAATGCGGCACGGGAACGGGAATAATTGAATAATTATCGATTTGTACTTTTAAATAAGGTTTTACAATATTCAATTTAACCGTTATCCTGCCGTCGCCGTTTTCTATCAGGAAATTGGGATACATCGCGCCTCCCAGCAGGCTACTGCTGATTGCCTCGGCGGTGTTTTCGAGGCAGTAGACATCGATGGTCTTACCGTTCAGGGAATGGTTCATGGCTAAAAGCGGCAGGTCTTTTACGTGGTCGTAGTGCCGGTGCGTTATCAGCACTGCCTTGAGAGCCAGTTGTTCGGAAAGCGTCAGGCTGGATGTCAACCCGCCGGCATCCAGCGCCAGTACATCATCGACCAGCAGGCCGGAGAGCTTTGTATCTCTGGTCTCGGTATTATGTGCGCCTAAAAATCTGATTTTCACCGCTTCACCGCTTCCCGTAAAACACCTGATTTAAAATTTGAACGGATTGAAATTGGTATCTCTGTCATATGTATCTATATTCTCTTTCTTCTTTAAATAATTGACTGTTTTATAGGTTACGGGCGTCGCCAGCGCTTCGATGCCCACTTTTATCAGCCAGTGCCAGAGTATCATCATCGGAGTGAAGGATGCCGTGCCTATGAAGGCAATAACGATGAATATGGCAGTATCCAATCCCTGCCCGAATACCGTCGAGCCGATTGTGCGCGCCCAGAGCCAGCGTCCCTTTGTAGCCACTTTCATTTTTGCCATGATAAAGGAGTTGACGAATTCCCCCACCAGGTAGCCGCAAATGGAAGCCAGCAGCAGTCTCGGGGTGTAGCCCAGGATGTTTTCATATGCCTGCTGGTCGGGCCAGAACGAAGCCGGCGGCATCAACTGCCCCAGATAGGCAAAGACAACGAATATCAGGTTGCAGCCGAAACCGAGCCAGATGATGCGGCGCGCCCAGCGATAGCCGTAAACTTCAGTCAGAATATCGCTGAAAATATAACTTAAGGGAAATACGACAATGGCAGCCGGCATCACCAGCGAGCCGAATCCGATTATTTTAACTGAAATGATATTGGCAGTAATCAGGGCTGTAACATAAACTGCGCTGATTATAATAAAGCGGTGCGATACGTTCATTGATAAAAACCTTTCTTATGCGGAAACGGAGAAAATCGGTTAAATAACACGCAATTTGCGCAGCAACAGCACGACAATGCCGATAAACGCGAATATTATTAAAAAGATGTAGAGAACGCCCAATTCCGAATCCATAAAGGGCAGCCGCAGATTCATGCCGAAGAAGCTTGAAACGACTGTCAGCGGCAGCATCAGGGTGGTTATTATGGTCAGCAGGCGGATGGTCTTGTTGGTTAAATTGGTAGCTATCGAATCGTGGGTGTAGTTCAAACCCTCGATAATCTCCTTGTATTCATTCAGCCCGTCCCAGATTCTGTCCATGTGGTCTACCATATCACCGTAATAGACCGACATGTCTATATCCTTGAAGCGCCTGATTTTCGGCTCGAGGTGTCCGATAACGGCCCTCATCGGCCAGATGATGCGGCGAAAGGCAATCACGTCACGGCGCAGGCGGGAGATTTCACGGATAGTTTCCCCCTGGCGCTCGGCGAAGATTTCGTCTTCGACGTCTTCGATGCCTTCGATGACCTTGTTCAGAATCGGCTGGCAGTAGTCCACCAGGCGGTCGAGTATGCGATACAGCAGGAAACCGGGCCCCTGCCCCAGGTACTCTTCACGCGCTTCTTCATCCAGTTCACACTCGCGGAATAATTTCACCAGTGGTTTTAAAACACCCTTATGAATGGTAATCAGGTAATCCTGCCCGATAAACACCGAGATTTGACTGGAGATAAGTACTTTCTCTACCTTGCTGTAGATGGGAAAATGGAAAATGATGAACAGGTAGTCTTTATATTCATCGATTTT
>JAAYNN010000053.1 GCA_012520835.1 Dehalococcoidales bacterium | reverse complement strand
GGAACCATGGTCGGAGAGAACCGTAATAATATCGGGATTACGCAATACAGCCTGCTCAAGGTCTGCCTGGAAATCGCTGATAGCGACATCGCTGAAAATATTGATGCCTCCCGCCATCTCGATTACAACGTTCAGAAAGGAACCCTGCCCGATTGTCCACAACGGATCAAACCAGGTAAGATGTAGAATACTCGGTTTATCCTGGTCACTGATATTAGCGGCTGCGATGGTGTTGACAACAGCATCCATTCTTGCCCGTAATCCAGCAACTCCTTCTATGGCATTATCCAGATTTCCTGTTATCTGTCCAACCAGAAGAATATTGTCAAAAATACCGTCAATGTTTTTGGCATCAAAGACTATGACAGTCATACCCTGTGATTTTAAATATTCGACACTACCGCTTGAAACATGAATGCTGTCAGCCAGCACTACATCCGGGTCGAGCGCTATAATCAGTTCCGAATTGGGGCTGTAATAGCCGCCGATGCTATCGACTTCGCTTACTTCTTCCGGATAGTTGCAATAGTCGGTTCTGCCGACCAGCAAATTGCCTGCACCGGCGAAATAAACGATTTCCGTGATGCTGGGAGCCAGTGAAACAATGGAATCCACCGGCCCTTCGAAAGTGTAGGTAACGCCGGTGTCATCGGTTACCGCAATCAACTGAACAGTCTGGGTTTGGGTTACTGTGGATATCGATGTCTCGGTTTTTGTAGATATAGATGTAGATGTTACGGTATTGTTAATGGTTTCGGTAGATGTAGAAGTCAGGGTTGTAGCAGAAGTAGACGTCACCGTCTTGGTAGTCGTCGCGGTAATGGTTTCCGCTTCCCCTGTGCAGCCGGAAATAAAGGGAACAGATAAAGCCATGATAGCTATCAAACCAATAATAGCTATCAATTTTCTAAATTGTTTCAAATCGACACCTCATAAAATAAAGTATTCTTGATAATTATCAAGCTCGCTTGATTATAATCAGAAAATGGAGCATTGTCAATAGTTTTTTAAAGCTAAAAGAAAAACATTTTCAGCGGCGAGCTTTTATGAACCTATTCCAGCTTCACGCACAATAAAACGGGTGGATTTCTTACTGGGTATCGTTCATCAATCTGAAATAGTATTTCGGGTTGCGCGTGTTATAAAGCTGGTACCAGGCATCTACTATCTCGGGAGTAAAGACTTCCAGTTTAGCAAAAACCTGTGCTGAAAACTCCAGCGGGGCGATGCCGGAAGCTGTAATCAGGTTCCCATCGGCAACCGACGGCTGTTTTTGATAGAATGTCTCTCCGCTGTATTCCGGGCAGACCGCCTTCAGAAATTCAAGGTCGTTAGTGGTATGCGGACGCGCATTTAATAAACCCTTTTTTGCCAGGCCAAACGTAGCACCGCATATGGCAGCCACAACTATGTTATCCTTCAGGCATTGATCGGCAACATCCAGCATGGGATCGTGAAGCGAATCCAGCCATGTATCGCCGCCGGGTAAAATCAAAACAGCGGCATTCTTGGATTTGAATTCAGCAATCTCGATGTCCGGCTTGAATTTTACCCCACCCATAGTGGTTACCTCGTCTTTTGAGTTTGCCACGGTAACCAGTTTCAGTTCAGGACTGCCCTTTTTAAAAAAGCGGCCCGAGTTAATTTCAGCGGTAATATAAGCGACTTCCCAATCGGCCATGATATCGAATACATAAAGATAAACTGATTTTTTCATCGTTTTTCCTTTCGTCCGTAGTTATCTTATTTTACTATTTTAAAGATTCTGTTCGGTAATAGTGTTTGCTAATAGATAATTAACTTTGAAATACCATTCTGTAGACACCACAACCGAATAGTATTATTTTAAACAATTTTTAATGATTTATAAACTCGATTCGGCAACCAGTTTATAGTGAATTTTTTCCTTTTCCAGCCTGATAATCAATTCGTTAAGTTCCCCTTCAACACAGCATACCAGCGGATCAAGCCCGGTACGGGCTGCTTCGACTGTAACATCGACAGCGCCGTAGCGGTAAAAATCAGACTTGATTTTCCCCAGTGCAGCACAGGCTTCAATCCCCAGGCTGACGATAAAACTGCTGGCGGCAGTGTATTTTTTGAGAATGTCGTAATTGACTCTGCGGGAACCGCCCCTGGCAATATCGGGAATTTTAAAAATGGTGACGCTGCCGGTTTTTAAAGGGATAATACCCTTGATACCCGATATTCCGACATCCTCCCCGGCTTTAGCAGCGGAAACTGTAAACCCGGTCGCTCCCTTTTCGATATCCGGGGAGGCATACAGCATTCCGTCTATCATCTTTAAGGACACCGGCATGTTATTCTTTACCTCTTTTTCCGCCAGTGCCGCACAAACGGAGATATTATTTACAGCGCGTTGAATATACAAATTATAGCTGTTAAGTTCCTTTAAAGACTTGATTACCCAGTCGACGCCTTCGCTGGTGACACGATAACTGGAACGCCCCAGCGCTACCAGCATTCCGTCGTTTATCAGTTGCGCTATATAATCGGAGACTGCCTGTGGAGTGATATCCAGTTCTTTGGCGATTTCACGCTGCTGGATATCCGGCCCCTTATCGGCGATTTCGCCAAGGATTTGAAACCTGGTGGTTTGATTTTTATTGCGCAATACTTCTATCATGGCTTACCACATTTTACCTTAATTTCCCCAAATATCAAGTATCTTTTTCAACAATCAGGCGTTTTTATTATAGCGATTCCCTGATAAAAGACAACGGTGGATTTAATAACCGGTTTAATCAGTATAGATTCCGACCCATCGGGGCGTTCTGCCGCAAACCTCATGCCCTGAATTTTCTTTGTCTGAGGCCGGAAATGGATTAAGGATAAACCAGCTAAAACAGGGCAAACAAGCCTCATTTTAGCCGTAAAATAGACATTTTTATATTGCTGTTTTAGAATGGGGAGATAATGAACTGGAAAAAGTTAAAAATCAGCCCCGTTTATTGGGGCATTCTTATATTCATCGTGGCGCAGGCAATCACCTTCGGCGTCATTATCAAACAGGAGGAATATTTCGAGGCACATGAAATAACCGTTCCCACCCAGCCCGAAGATGTGATAATATGGCCGACTACGACCACCTCGACAACCACCGGCATCACCACCAATATCACCACAAACACAGTTACCACTACCGTTTCAAATTCCGTAATTACGTCAACCACCACTCAGACACATGTAACCGAAGTAGTTACGGTAATAGAACACGAAACACCGCTTTTTTCTTCGCTGGGGGCAATCCTGATCTATTTTTTCGCCGTGGTACTGGTACTGGCAGTAGTGCTGTTTGTCATCCCGCTCTCGGCGCTCAAGGTTCTATTCCGCGCATTATTTGCTTTCCTGTTTTCATGGGGCGT
>JAAYNN010000052.1 GCA_012520835.1 Dehalococcoidales bacterium | reverse complement strand
TCGGATTTCGCTGTATCTTTATAGTCATTTGTACCGCTGATAATCGAATTGAATCCCAGAACGGGGGCAGATTCCTGGAGGTCGAGGGCTTTGCCCTGCGGCAACCCCTCCACGATATCCAGAAGAACGATATCGGCAATATTTTTTACCGCTAAACACTGTGCAAGGCTGGCGCCGACATTTCCGGCACCGATAATGCTGATTTTGGGCATTATTTTATATTCTCCAGTTTCTCGATTACAGCATCAGCCACCTGAGAGGTGCCGACGGCAGTATCTCTCTCGGAATCCGCTTTCAAATCATAGGTAAGGTTTTTGCCTTCGGCAATTACTTCGGCGATGGCTTTTTCCAGCCTGACAGCGGCTTCCGGCTCGCCGATGTGTTTCAGCATCATCACTCCCGAGAGCATCATAGCCATCGGATTGAGCTTGTTCATACCCTTGTATTTAGGTGCGCTGCCGTGAGTCGGTTCGAACAGGGCAGCCTCTTCGCCGATATTGGCGCCGGGTGCCAACCCCAGCCCACCCACCAGTCCGGCACACAAATCCGAAAGGATATCGCCGTAGAGGTTGGGGCAGACGATAACATCGAACTGCTGCGGTTTTTTCACCAGCTGCATGGTCATGTTATCGATAATCCTGTCCTCGAACTCAATATCGGGGTATTCGCCGGCTAATTCGCGGGCAATCGATAAAAACAGGCCATCCGAGAATTTCAGAATGTTAGCCTTATGAATGGCGGTTACTTTTTTACGCCCTTCTTTTTTGGCAAGCTCGAAAGCATATTTAATAATGCGCCTGCTGCCGGTTTCTGATATCGGCTTGATGCTGATACCGGAATCCTCCCTGATTTTAGTCCCGCTCTTTTCGGATAGATATTTAATTATTTCTTCCGTTTGCGGTTTGCCTTTTTCGAACTCGATGCCGGCATAGAGATCTTCCGTATTCTCCCTGACAATCACGATATCGATATCCTGATAGGGGGAGATGATGCCCTTATAGCTCTTGCAGGGCCTGACACAGGCGTAAAGCTCGAGCTGCTTGCGCAGGGCGACATTGACGCTGCGGAAACCGCAGCCGATCGGGGTGGTAACCGGACCTTTGATGGCCACTTTGTTTTTACGAATGGATTCTAGCACATGCTCGGGCAGGGGAGTGCCGTATTCCTCCATTACATCGATACCGGCATACATGATGTCCCAGTTGAACCTGACGCCGGTAGCTTCCAGCACTCTCTTGGTGGCATTGCTGACTTCGGGTCCGATGCCGTCACCGGGAATTAGGGTAATATTATGAGTATTGGTCATTTAAAAAGCCTCCTGAACTACATCTGAAAATCGCCGTATTTCTTGATATACGGCATCAATCCGCCTTCATGTAATATGCTTAACATGGCATCCGGTATTTTGTTGAAGGTAAGCCGGTTGCCGTTGGTTTTATCTATAATAAGCCCCTGTTTCAAGTCCACTTCCAGTTCGTCACCGTCGTTAATCTTATCGGTATCGCAAATGAGGACGGGAAGTCCGCGGTTGATGGCGTTTCTGAAAAAGATGCGCGCCACCGACTTGGCAAGTACGGCACTGACACCGGCCATCTTGATTACCAGCGGGGCGTGTTCGCGGCTGGAACCGAGGCCGAAGTTGTTGCCGCCGACCACGAAATCCCCCTCTTTGACACGCGAGGCGAAGGTGGGGTCGGCATCCTCCAGAACATGCTTTGCCAGTTCGGGGAGGTTGCTTCTCAAGTGTGCCAGCCGGCCGGGAACGATGTGGTCGGTAGAGATATTATCGCCGAATTTAAAGGCTTTTCCCTGCATTACAGCACCTCCCTGGGATCGCTAATCTGGCCGGTTATGGCGCTGGCAGCGGCGGTGGCCGGGCTGGCCAGATAGATAAAGGAATTAGGGTTGCCCATTCTGCCCTTGAAGTTGCGGTTGGCGGTGGATAAACAGGCCTCGTTATCTCCCAGTACACCCTGGTGCAGACCGAGGCAGGAGCCGCACCCCGGCGGCAGTATCATGGCTCCGGCGTCCAGCAGAATTTCGGCATAACCGGTTTTAATCATCTGCTTCAGAATCGTCCTCGATGCCGGTGTTATCAACAGTCTGGTCGAAGGATGTCTTTTCTTCCCTTTCAGTATGGAAGCGGCTATTTCGAAATCCTCGATTCTGCCGTTGGTGCAGGTGCCGATGGCGACCTGCTGGATTTTAGTGCCTTTCAAGTCCTTTGCCAGCGCCGTATTATCGACGGTATGCGGTTTGGATACGGTCGGCTCCAGACTGGAAACATCGATATTGACGCTTCTTTCGTAAACCGCATCGGCATCGGCGCTTAGAGGCTGATACAGGTGTTCGCGCCCCTGAGCTTTCATGTATTGGCGGGTCGTCTCATCGGCAGGGAACAGCCCTACCTTGGCACCGGCTTCGACCGCCATATTGGCAATCGTCAACCTGTCTCCGATAGTCATTTTATCCACCGTATCGCCGGCAAACTCCAGCGCCTTATAGGTGGCTCCGTCGGCTCCGATAAGCCCGATTAAATGCAGTATCAGGTCTTTAGCATAAACGTGCTTCTGGAATGTTCCGCTGCAAACCACTTTAATAGTCTCGGGCACCCTGAACCATGTTTTTCCCAGAGCCATAGCGACCGCTACATCTGACGAACCCATGCCGGTGGCAAAGGCGCCGATGCCTCCTGCTGTTACCGTATGCGAGTCCGCTCCCACAATGACATCACCCGGTGCGGCGATGTTCTCGGCAACCAGTTGGTGGCAAACGCCGTCTCCGGCATCCGATAATACACACCCGGTCTTATTAGCAAAATCACGCAGCGTGATATGGTCTGTGGATAGCTGGCTGTTGGGGCTGGGGGCGGCGTGGTCGATGAATAAAACCGTTTTGTCCGGATTTGCCAGTTTTTCGAAACCGTTATTTAGAAACTCGCGCACCGTCAGCGGCCCGGTGGTGTCCTGTACAAAAGCCAGGTCGACCGGTGTAATCACGATATCGCCTGAATTCACGTCGGTCTTGGCTTTCAAACTCAGGATCTTTTCAGCCAGTGTTTTTCCCATAGTTATTTACCTTTCAGATAGGGAGTATTTATGCAATAGTATCCCCTTTTTTACCATTAACAGTAATTTTATGATAAAAATATAGGGTTAACCAATGACAGCCAGGACATCGTCGCGTACCACGTGATCTCCTGCCTTGAATCTGATTTCCGTTATCTTGCCCTTGACAGTAGCGGGCAGGTCGATGGCCATCTTCATAGCCTCGATAACAGCAACGATGTCGCCTTCTTTAACATCATCTCCGACTTTAACCATATAGCGAATGACCAGTCCGGGCATCGGTGCTACAATTGCCGTTCCGTTAACAGGGGCTGAGGCAGCTGCAGGCGCAGGTGAAGCGGGATCTGTTGCTGCTGCCGGGGCTGTTGCTACGGGTGCAGGTGCCGCAGGTACGGGGGCAGGGGTGGTAGCTACGGGTGCCGGGGTGGCAACAGCAGGCGCCGGCGGGGTAACGATGGTGGCCGGGTCTACCAGCTTGCCGGCTTTGGCCTTGGCAATCAATTCGTCTTCTTTCTTGATGTCTTCCATCTTCTTGGCTCTGGTTTCGGGGGGAGGGGTTTCAATACCGTATTTCCATTTCAGGAAGCGCATACCGGTGGTTGGATAGAGCGCATAAGTGAGTACATCGCCTAAATTGCGCGCAATATGCGCGGTATCTGCGTGAGCCTTTTCCATTTCGGGCTCCAGAATATCTCCGGGCCTCTGGGTAATCGGAGTCTCACCCTTCTCGTAGCCCTTTAAAACCAGTTTCTGGATATCCGGTGTAATGGGGACAGGGGTTTGCCCGTAAAGCCCGTAAACCAGGTCTTTGACCTGTGCCGATATTACTTTGTAGCGTCCGAAGAGCACGTTTTGAACTGCCTGAATACCGACGATCTGGCTGGTCGGTGTCACCAGCGGAGGATAGCCGAGTTCCTTTCTCACCTTGGGGATTTCGGCATAAACCTCGCCGATTCTATCCAGGGCATTGGCTTCCTTGAGCTGGCTGACCAGGTTGGATATCATCCCGCCGGGTACCTGGTGAACAAGTACCTCGGTATCAATGACCGCCATCTTGTTGGTAGCCATAAAATCGCGGTACTTGGGAGCAATCGATTCAAAATACTGTCCCAGTTTAACCAGATGGTGCATATCGATGCCGGTATCCCTGTCGGTGCCGGAAAGAGTGGCAACAAACGGCTCGATGGCCGGATGCGAGGTGCGCAGTGCAAAGGGAGCCAGCGCCGTATCGATAATATCGACACCGGCTTCGATGGCTTTCATGATGCTCATCGATGCCATGCCGCTGGTGTAGTGGGTATGCAGGTGCACCGGAATTTTTACCTCTTTTTTGAGAGCGGAAATCAGGGTATAGGCGTCATCCGGGCGAATAAGCCCTGCCATATCTTTGATGCACAGGCTGTCTGCACCCATCTGCTCCAGTTTCAGAGCTTTATTTATATAATACTCCAGGTTGTAAACCGGCCCGCCCATTTTGGGTTCGGTCAATGAATAGCACAAAGATAGCTGGGCATGCTTGCCGCTTTCTTTTATGGCCTGCAGCGGTACTTCAAAGTTGCGCTCGTCGTTTAAGGCATCGAATACCCTGAAGATGTCTATACCGGTTTGGGCGGCATGTTTAACAAAGGCAATTACCACGTCGTCGGCATAGTTGCGGTAGCCTACCAGATTCTGTCCCCTTAAAAGCATCTGCAGCGGGGTTTTATGAGCCAGCCATTTGATGGCGGAAAGTCTTTCCCACGGGTCTTCGTTCAAATACCTGGTGGGTACATCGAAGGTAGCTCCTCCCCATACTTCCAGGGAGTAAAAACCGGCTTTATCCATTTCCTCGACAATCGGAAGCATGTCTTCGGTTCGCATGCGGGTTGCCAGCAGTGACTGGTGACCGTCACGCAGGGTAACATCGGTTATTTTTAACGGATTATTATTCATAGCATTCCTTTCTTTTTAAAGCTGAATATTCGCTTTGAATATTCACTTCCTGAATATAGAAACCTTTATAAGACAAAGCATACAAAATAATTATGAATAATAATAACATACCCTACTTTAATGGGGCAAACAAAACTTGTGCGGGGTAAACATATATAATATAATTTCAGGATAGATATTATATACTCACCTTTTAATTAATACCGTCTGATGGCCGTTATTCAGGTTTACTATCGCAGTCAAATCCGTTTTTGACCGTAAATTTCATTAAGGGCAGGTTTGAAGAAGATAATGGATATACTATCCGGGTTCAGCCGGGATAAAAGCAACCTGATGGCTATTTTAGGAAAATTTCAGCACGACCTCGGATACCTGCCGGAAGACGTTATCATCCGCGTGGCCGATTATCTGCGTTTGTCACCTTCGACGGTTTACAGCGTTGCCACCTTTTATCCGCGTTTTAAATTTATTCCCTCCGGTAAAAAAGTCATCTGTGCCTGCCGGGGAACCGCCTGCCATGTGCGCGGCGGAGGACGTGTATTGCGCGAGATAGAAAAGACGCTTGGGATCAGGGCCGGCGAGACTACCGCGGATATGGAATATACCCTTGAAACGGTATCATGCATGGGAGCCTGTGTCATGGCTCCGGCCGTGATGATATGCAATGAAATACACGGGCAAATGACTCCCCCCCGGGTTGCAGAGGTTTTGGGTGGCGAATAAAAGCAGTATCAGCCGTACGGTTTTAATCTGTCAGGGAACCGGATGCAGCTCTTTGAAGTCCGCTAAAATCAGGGATGCCTTTGAAAAGGGCATTGCCGAACAGGGGATTAGCGATGTTAAAGTGGATTTTACCGGCTGTCATGGCTTCTGTGCGCAGGGCCCGGTCGTTGTTATCGAACCTGAGGGAATACTATATACGCGAGTTACTCTTGACTGTGTCTCGGAGATTATCCGCTCCCATCTGGTGCAGGGAGAGCCTGTTTCAGCGTTATTTTACCGTGACCCTTTAAGCGGGGCGGCTGTTCCCTGTTACCGCGATATCGCGATCTATAAGAAGCAGAAGCGCGTCATCATGCGCAACTGCGGGCGGATTAATCCCGAGAAAATCGAGGACTATGAATCCGCCGGCGGCTACCGGGCACTATCGAAAGTCCTCTCGGAACTGACTCCGCAGCAGGTTATCGAAGAAGTAAAAAAGGCCGGGCTGCGGGGCAGGGGTGGGGGCGGCTTTCCGACTGCTTTCAAGTGGGAAGCCTGCCGTAATGCCGCCGGCTCTCCCAAATATGTAATCTGTAACGCCGATGAAGGAGACCCGGGCGCTTTTATGGACCGCAGCCTGATAGAAGCCGACCCTCATTCTGTAATCGAGGGGCTGATTATCGCCGCTTATGCTGTCGGAGCTTCCTGCGGGTTTATTTATATCAGGCAGGAATATATACTGGCCGTTAAGCGCCTCGGATTGGCGATTGAGGCAGCCCTCCGGAAGGGCTACCTCGGTGAAAATATCCTCGCTTCCGGGTTCAATTTCAGTATCCGTATTGTCGAAGGAATGGGGGCTTACGTCTGCGGTGAAGAAACAGCCATTATAGCCTCAATCGAAGGCAGGAGGGGCGTTCCGCATTCACGTCCGCCTTATCCGGCGCAGGCCGGCCTGTGGGGCAAACCGACAGTTATCAATAATGTAAAAACACTGGCTAATATAGCGGTTATTATATCTCGGGGTGCCGCATGTTACCTGCAGACAGGCAGTAAAAACAACAGCGGCACAGCCGTGCTGGCGCTATCTGGCAAAATCACCAACGTCGGTCTGATAGAAGTCCCCATGGGGACGACACTGCGCGAGGTAATTTTCGATATCGGCGGCGGTGTTCCGGGCGGCAGACGCTTTAAAGCGGTGCAGGTGGGGGGGCCTGGGGAAGCCTGCCTGCCGGCTGCTCTGCTCAAGACGCCGGTCGATTTCGATGCGCTGGCAAAAGCCGGCGCCAGCCTGGGTTCGGGTGGCATGGTGGTAATGGATGAAGACACCTGCATGGTGGATATCGCACGTTATTTTCTATCCTTTACCCAATCCGAATCATGCGGCAAATGTGCCCCCTGCCGCCTGGGTACAAAGCAGATGCTGGATATACTGGAACGCATCTGCGGCGGCGAGGGCAGAATGGCCGATATCGACCTGCTGCTGGAACTGGCAAAAACGGTCAAAAAGGGTTCCCTGTGCGGACTTGGCCAATCGGCTCCGAACACTGTTTTAACCACGCTGCGTTATTTCCGCGATGAATACGAGGAGCATATTCTGAAGAAACATTGCCGTGCCGCGGTCTGCCGCGGGCTGGTAAAGGCTCCCTGTATCCATACCTGCCCGGCTGAAATCGATGTGCCGCGCTATATACGCTTTATACAAAAAGGGCAGCCGCAGGAAGCGCTGGCGGTCATCCGTGAAAAGATTCCCTTCCCGGCGGTCTGCGGGCTGGTCTGTTTTCATCCCTGCGAATCGCGGTGCCGGCGGGCACAGCTTGATGAAGCGGTTTCCATCCGCGAACTGAAACGCTATGCCGTCGAATATGGCGGCGATTTATGGAAGAGCCGCCTGCAAAAGGCATCTTCTACAGGCAAGAGAGTGGCTGTTATCGGTTCGGGACCTGCCGGTCTGACTGCCGCTTACTACCTGGCAAGGCTGGGGCATTCTGTGACCGTATATGAATCACAACGCCAGGCCGGCGGAATGCTGCGCATGGCAATTCCGGATTACCGTTTGCCGAAAGAAACACTGGATGCCGATATAGCAGAAATTGAAAATAGCGGTGTAACTATTAAAACAAATACTGAAATCTACAATGTCCAGAGCCTTTTCGAATCCGGATACAATGCCGTTTTCGTAGCCATCGGTGCGCAGAACGACCTTAAAATTGGCATCAGCGGGGAGGAAGACCACCGCTTCATCGACCGATTGGCTTTCTTAAGAGAGGTCAATATGGGCAAAGCTGCATCGCCCGGCGACCGGGTGGGGGTAATCGGCGGCGGGCATGCTGCCATCGATGTGGCGCGTACCGCCAGGAGGCTGGGTGCAAAGGATGTTACCATTATTTATCGCCGCAGTCGTGAGGACATGCCGGCCGGCCGCGAGGAAATCGAGAAGGCGCTGGCTGAGGGTATTCACATACTGGAAATGGCAATGCCTAGTCAGGTTATCAATGAAGATGACGGTATAACGCTGGAATGCATTCGCATGGCAAAGGGCGATATCGATGCCTCAGGCCGCCATCGCTCGGTTGCGGTGGAAGGCAGTGAGTTTACGCTGAAGCTCGACAGCGTGATTGCCTCCATCGGGCAGCGTCTGCGTATTCCGGACAGATTCGGGCTGGATACAGCTGAAGACGGATTTATAGCGGTGAATAATTTTACGCTGGCAACCGATAAGCCGGGGGTTTTTGCCGGAGGCGATGCCGTTTTAGGCCCTTCCTCCGTGATTGAAGCCATTGCCCACGGCAGGCAGGCTGCCAGATCGATTGATATCTACCTGGGAGGCAGCGGTGTAATCGATGAAGTACTGGCGTCTGCCGAAGACAATTCGGTATTATGCGACCCCTCGGAGTTGCCGAGGCAGGTTTCGCCGGTGATGCCGGCAGCCGGCAGAATAGAGAATTTTTCCCAGGTGGAACTGGGCTACGATCAGGAGATTGCCGAAGAAGAGGCGTGCCGCTGTTTAAGGTGCGACCTTGAACAATAATTATCGGTTGGATATAGCATAAATGGCAGGCGGGGTGATGAAGAGGTATCGTAGAGGGGTTAGAGGAGAGGTCAATAATTCAAATTGTTTTGCTATCCGGTGAGTATCGGTGACTGAAAAGGAATAATCATCAGTGAACGAAATCAGCATTAATATAGACGGACGGATAATCAAAGCCAGACCGGGTATGACGGTGCTGGAAGCGGCGCTTGAAAACGGCATTTATATTCCGTACCTGTGTTATTCGCCCGACCTGAAGCCGCACGGCGGCTGCCGTCTGTGTATTGTCGAGATAGCAGGGGAGAAAGGGTTGTCGACTTCATGCACCACACCTGTCAGTGAAGGCATGGTCGTCAGGACATCTACACCCGATATCGACGAAGTCCGCAGCAATATAATCGAATTGATACTGGCCGACCATCCGCTGGATTGCCTGACATGTGTTAAAAACCAGCGCTGCGATCTGCAAAAGGTAGCGGCTTATCTGGGCATAAAAGAGCGTAAGCTGCCCCAAAACGACAGGAATATCCCGGTAGATGACAGCAATCCTTTCTTCGTCATCGACCGCAATTATTGCATACTATGCCAGAAGTGCACCCGCACCTGCGATGAAATAACATGTGACAATGCCATCGAGGTCATCAGCCGCGGTTATGAAAGCCGCATCGGCACCTTCGGCGATAAAGCCATCATGGAGTCCAATTGCCAGTCCTGCGGCGAGTGCGTGGTGCGCTGCCCGACGGCTGCTTTAAGCTTTAAGGAATCGGCAGTGCCTGCCTGCGAAGTGGAGACCACATGCCCCTATTGCGGCGTCGGCTGCGGTATGTACCTGGGTGTCCGCAACGGAAAAATTGTCTCCGTGCGGGGCAGCGACAGCAGGGCAAATAACGGCAAATTATGCGTCAAGGGGCGCTTCGGCATTGCCGGCTATGTTCACAGCGAGGAACGGCTGAAAAGTCCGCTGATTAAAAAGAAGGGGAAGTTTGTCGAGGCAAGCTGGGATGAGGCATTGAGTCTTGTCGCTGAAAAATTTGCTTCATATGACAGGGAACATGTGGGAATCATATCTTCCTCCCGCTGTACCAATGAAGATAATTATATAGCGCAGAAGTTCTGCCGGCTGGTGCTGGGCACCAACAATATCGACCACTGCGCCAGGTTGTGCCATGCCCCGACAGTGGCCGGGCTGGCGCAAACCTTCGGCAGCGGTGCTATGACCAATTCCATCGAGGATATCAGGGAAGCGGATTGCATCTTCGCCATCGGCGCCAATATTACCGAGGCGCACCCGGTTATCGGAATGAACGTCAAACAGGCAGTTCGCCTCGGTGCCAGGCTGATAGTAGCCGACCCGCGCGAAATCGAACTGGTGCGCTTTGCCGATATCTGGCTGCGCCATAATCCGGGCAGCGACGTGGCGCTGCTGATGGGGATGATAAAAATCATCGTCGATGAGAAATTGCACAACAGCGATTTCATAAACGAACGCTGCGATAATGCGGAAGCCTTCATGGAATCGCTGAAGGCATACGATATCGATTTTGTGGAGAAGACTACAGGCGTACCCCGCGGGCAAATCATGGCGGCGGCGCGCATGTATGCGGCAGGGAATCCCTCCGCCATCCTTTATACACTGGGAATCACTGAGCATTCGCACGGAACCGATAATGTGATTGCCGTTGCCAACCTGGCGATGGTTACCGGCAATATCGGCAAGCGCGGCAGCGGCGTCAATCCCCTGCGCGGGCAGAACAACGTGCAGGGCGCCTGCGATATGGGGGCGCTGCCGAATGTCTATGTCGGCTACCAGTCATCGACTTCCCCTGAAACGAAGAAGAAGTTCGAAGCGGCCTGGGGCGGCAGCCTTTCCATCGCAAAGGGTTTGACCACCCCGCAGATGTTCGACGGAGCCTGTGACGGCAGCTTCAAGGCGCTTTACATAATCGGCGAGAACTCGGTGCTCAGCCAGCCCAATTCCAGTCATGTCATTAAAGCTCTGTCATCGCTGGATTTCCTGGTGGTGCAGGATATCTTTTTAACCGAAACGGCCAAACTGGCAGACGTTGTTTTACCGGCGGCTTCTTTTGCCGAAAAAGACGGCACCTTTACCAACACCGAGCGGCGTTTTCAGCGTGTCAGAAAGGCTATAGAGCCGGTTAGTGGGTCGCTGGCAGACTGGGAGATCATCTGCCGCATAGCCAAGCAAATGGGCGGCAAAGGCTTCGATTATAAGCACCCGTCCGAGATTATGGATGAAATTGCGGCGCTGGCGCCCTGTTTCGGCGGTATAAATTACGAGAGGCTGGAAGACGGCGGGCTGCAGTGGCCATGTCCTGCTCTTGACCATCCCGGTACTCCCATCCTGCATACAAAGCAGTTTGCCTGCCGCAAGGGCAAATTAACACCCTTAAAATACCGTCCATCCGAGGAACTGCCCGATGCAGAATATCCATTGCTTTTAACCACCGGGCGCCGCCTGTTCCATTACCATACCGGTACCATGACGCGTAAAACGGATGGACTGAACCGGTTTTTGGGCAGGGAAAGGGTGCAAATCAATCCGGCTGATGCCTCCGCCCTCGGTCTGAACGATGACGATGCCATTAAAGTAATTTCCCGGCGCGGAGAAGTGCAGGCGGGGGTAGAGGTAACGCGGGTGGTGCCGCCGGGGGTGGTTTACATGACCTTCCATTTTGCCGAGACGCCGACCAACATGATAACCAGTTGTGCTGTGGATCCGGTCACGCAGACCCCCGAATACAAGGTGTGTGCTGTCAGAATCGAAAAAATACAACGCCGTTAGTCTTTTTTCTCTCAAGCGGCACAGTTAATAAATGTGATATGATATTTAGAGAATATGTTAATGTTTTTAGCAATCACGATTGCTATGGGTATTGATTCGGTGCCGCTTCCTTCCCCGGCAAGTCGGGACTTTGGAAGAGCGGCTGATGGGATATTTTGATGAGTCCCGAAGCATCGGGGAAGCCATAAAGAGTGGAATCAAGCGAAAATAATTAGAATAAAGAGTTAGAAAATGCAGCAGGTCGGTGTTGATATCATAGAAATAAAGCGCATCGAGAAGGCTGTTTCCCGCTGGGGCAAGGTCTTTCTTAACCGAGTCTATACCGATTGCGAATTGCAGCTCTACGGGAATAGACCCGCCTCGCTGGCGGCACGTTTTTCAGGGAAGGAAGCGGTTATTAAAGTTTTGGGTTCAAAGCGGGTCGCTTATCGTGATATTGAAATAATTTCCGCTGCCGGCGGTAAGCCGCACGTTAACTTATACGGCAGCGCCGCACGGATGGCGCAGCATAGCGGTATCCGAAATCTGGATGTCAGTTTATCCCACTGCCGCGACTATGCTGTTGCCTGCGCTGTCAGCGAACTCTTTCCTGTCGGCGGGGTTCCTCCCAACCCCCTCTAAATATTATCAATTCTTTTTACCTGTTCAACAAAGCCGTTAGAAGTGATAAAATTTAAGTAAAGATGTAAACCTTGCAGGAGGAGTAAAAAAGATGTCCGGTCATTCCAAGTGGGCTAATATAAAAAATCAAAAAGGTGCTGCCGATGCCAGGAGAGGGCAGCTGTTTACCAAAATAAGTCGTGAAATTATTCTGGCGGTACGCGAACATGGCAGTGACCCCGCCGGCAATCCGCGTCTGAGGCTGTGCATTCAGAAAGCACGTGATAGCAATATGCCGACGGAAAATATCGAGAGGGCTATCAAGAGAGGGGCAGGGACTCTCGAAGGTATGACTATCGATGAATTCGTACTGGAGGGATATGGTCCCGGCGGTGCGGCGCTTTTAGTAGATGTCCTTTCGGATAACCGCAATAGGACTATTCAGGAAGTAAGAAGCGTCTTTACCCGCGCCGGCGGTAGCCTCGGTGAAGTCGGCAGTGTCAACTGGCAGTTCGAACAGAAGGGGATTATCAGCATTGAAGTTGTCGAAGGCATGAACGCCGATGATATTTCACTCATGGCTATCGATGCCGGTGCCGAGGATGTGGAAGCCGATGCCGACTATATCGAAATCTATACCAGCATGGAAGATATGGAAAACATCCGCAAGGCGCTGGAGGATAACGATGTACCCGTCAAATCGGCGGAACTGGCTAAAGTTGCCAATAACATGCTCGAGCTCGATGAAGCGACATCGCTGTCGGTTTTGAAGCTGATAGACAGGCTGGAAAATCTGGATGATGTGCGCAGCGTCTGGAGTAATGTCGAGTTTACAGACGAGGTTATGGAGAAATACGAGGGATAGTCCGTAGAGGGTAATGAGAATACTGGGTATCGACCCCGGAACAATCACAGTAGGTTACGGCATTATAGACAGCGAAGAGGACAATATCTCCTTTGTCTGCTGCAATGTGCTGAAATGCAAGCAACGCTCTCCGCTCGGGGAGCGTCTGTGCTATATTTACGATGAGTTGTGCTCAATAATCGAAAATTATCGTCCCGATGTGGTGGCGGTAGAGCAGCCTTTCGTGGATAAAAACATCCGCTCGGCGCTGGTGATCGGCAAGGCGCAGGCGATTGCCATTCTGGCAGCCGGCAAGCACCATCTCCCGTGTTATGAGTATTCACCGGCGCAGATCAAGCAGGGCGCCGCAAATTACGGTGCCAGTTCCAAGGAACAGGTGCAGCAGATGGTAAAGCTGCAGCTTAATCTGGCGGAAATACCCGAGCCGAACGATGCCGCCGATGCGCTGGCGGTGGCGATTTGCCATGTGCGGGCTGTTCATCTGAATAATATAATAAACGGGCAAGGAGAGAAGCAATGATAGCCAGTCTGAGCGGTAAGTTGGAAGCATTGGGCAGCGATTGGGCTATTATCAATGTCGGGGGTGTCGGTTTCCAGGTTCATTTATCGACTACCGGCGTCAGCAGGCTGGGGAGCATCGGCTCTACCATAAAGGTTTATACGCACCTGCATGTGCGTGAAGACAACATCTCCCTGTTCGGTTTCAATACCACTGCCGAATTGGAATTATTTAAATCCCTCACCAGTGTTTCCGGCATCGGCCCGAAACTGGCGCTGGCAATGCTCTCGGCCATGGAGCCAGACCAGCTGATTATGGCGATTGCCTCCGGCAATGCCGATTTACTTACCGGAATACCCGGCATCGGCAAGAAAACCGCCAGCCGTATCGTCCTCGAACTGAAAGATAAAATCGGGACCGGAATGTTGGCGACGCCGGTGGCTGAAATCGCACAGGAAAACGCTGATGTGCTGGCTGCCCTTTCGTCGTTGGGCTACTCTGCCTCGGAGGTCACCCGCGCTTTATCCAGCCTCCCGCACGATGCTTCTCTAAGCCTGGAAGATAAAATCAAGCTGGCGCTGGGTTATTTCGAGCAGAAGTAGGGCGATTCTTTCCATGTCATGCCGGAATCCCGATTTATCGGGATGAAGCCTCTGGGGATGGGGATGTCACTCTGAGCGAAGCGAAGAAGTCTGAATGTCCTTCGGTAGGCCTTAGGTCCTTCACTATCTTGAACTCCCACATTGTTTTCAGTTTCTTTTTTATCAATATGGCTAAATTTCATTTGCTACCCCTATTTTTTCCCCAACATTTTAGTGCCAGTTAGTATTTGATTAATTTTTTAATTTTTATTATAAGTGCTTTAAGGGGATTATCTATGGATTGTTTATATTGATTTATCGATTTTTCTTCTATCTTCTTACTCAAATGATTTCTAATTCTTGCATTGGTTTCAGCTTCTATTCTGCGGCTTAATGCTTCATTTCTTGTTAATGTTCGTTTTAGG
>JAAYNN010000051.1 GCA_012520835.1 Dehalococcoidales bacterium | reverse complement strand
TAGTGGTAACTTCTTCTTTACAACCGGATAGCAGACCTCCCCCTAATGCCCCGCCAAATACAAGGGAGCCGGCTCCGAGCAGAAAATGGCGCCTCGACATATCTCCGCGCTCGCTCTGGCAGTTGTCATTTTTATTAACTCTATTAAATTGTTTTTTGTTATGCTTTTTCATTTATTTTCACCTTTCATGTCCTTTTGTTAGCATTTGGGGGGAATACCCCCTCCCCCCGATAAGCATGTTATCGGGAGAATAAAATTATAAATACGCGGGAATATTAAATAACGCAATCCCAGCGTCAATACAGATATTTAACTAAAAATTTTACACTGCCTTCATACGCCATCCGGCAGACTGCTGCTGCAGCGTCCATAATTGCCTGTACAAACCGTCCCCAGATACCAGGTTATCATGCCTGCCAATCTCCGAAACCGAACCATTATCGAGAACGATGATTTTATCGGCTCCCCTGACAGTTTTCAGGCGATGGGCTATGGTAATCACAGTTTTGTTGGCTACCAGCGCATTGATAGCCCTTTGGACATTCGTTTCATTTTCAGGGTCAAGAGAAGCAGTAGCCTCATCGAGCAGAACGATAGGAGCATCTTTAAGTAAGGCACGCGCGATGGAAACTCGCTGCTTTTCACCTCCCGATAAAGTGCATCCGCCCTCTCCAACCGGGGTATCGTATCCCATGGGAAGAGCTGTAATGAAATCATGACAGCAGGCTTTTTTAGCCGCTTCCACGATTTCTTCATGTGTTGCATTTATCTTTCCGACGCGAATGTTGTTGCCGACAGTATCTTTAAACAGATATACATCCTGAAATACCATTGATATACGAGACAATAATTTTTCAGGCTCGATTTCCCGAATATCCTTTCCGTCAAGGCGGATGGCCCCCCCCTGCACATCCCAAAAACGGGCGATGAGGCGAGTAATGGTACTTTTGCCGCTTCCCGAGGGACCGACCAGAGCAGTTATAGTACATGGTTCGATAGTAAAAGAAACATTTTTCAAAACGTTCTTTTTTTCGTAGGCAAAGGTAACGTTATCGAATTCAATGCGATTACCCTGCGGGGCATCATCCGTACCATATTGCAGTGGCTGCCGTTGTATTTCCATGATGCGGGCAGCGCTTACCATTGCATATTTTATTTCGGCATAATTGACCATAACCACCTGCAACGGTTCGAAAACACGGGTACCGAGCAGAACAAAAACAAGAAAGACTGGGAGAGTCAAAGACCCGGCCGCCATCAGGTAGGCCCCGGTAAGGATAAGCAGAGTCAATCCGGCGCGCATCAACCCGATAGCAGACATCATTATCGGCCCCATCAACCCTTCGATTTTAATAGATTCTTTCATCAAACGATGAAAAGAGAGGCGAAGACGTTCGAAACGTGTTCCACTCAGGTTATGCGCCTTGATTTCGCGCATGCCGAGCAGATATTCCTGCAAACGACTGGCGGCATCCACCTTGGCCTTGATATGGGCGTGGCTCAAGCGTACCTGGAAACTGTTGGTCAGGTAAATAATCAAAACGGATACCGGCAGAGAGATAAACATGGCCAGCGCCATTTGCCAGTTGACAAACAGGAGACAGACGAAAGCAAGTAAAGGTAAAGCCAATCCGCTTATAAACTGCGGGAAGTGATGAGAGATTGCCGTTTCCACCAGTGTGTAATCGCCAAGCATCATGGTGGTTATATCGCCGGGATCTCGGCTGCCGAAGAATCCGAGGGGCAGACGGCGCAAGCGCTCAGCCAGATTTCTCCTGCCGCGCGCCGAGGCATCATAGGCAACATAATACGTGCTGTCGTACGCCCAAGCATAAGCGATATACTGTATCAGCATCCAAATAATTAAAACGCCGGCTACCAGCCACATTCTACCGCTATCGAGCGGCTCGCCCGTCTGAAAGTGTCTGAAAATGACATTGAAGATTTCGAGGATTATAGCCGCCGGCACTATTTTACAAAAGCCATCCAGCAGAGAAGAAACGGAGGGTTTGATAAGAGAACGGGGATTGCCGCTGGTTATATTATAAATTATCCTCTTCATTGTATTTGTGCTCCTTTGCGGGCATCTTCGGATACCAATTCCCATGCCCCGGCATCGATATGAGCTTCCCACATGTGCTTATATAGCCCTTCGTGCAAGAGCAAGTCGTCATGCCTGCCCGTTTCAACAATACGCCCCTTGTCAATAACGACGATTTTATCCGCTTCACGTATGGTCGTCAGGCGGTGGGCAATCACAATGACCGTCTTGTTTTGAATTAAAGAAATCAAGCCCTGCTGTATCTTCACCTCGTTCTCCGGGTCGGCAAATGCCGTAGCCTCATCCAGTACCAGTATCGGGGCATTTTTAAGAATGGCGCGCGCAATCGATACGCGTTGTGCCTCCCCTCCCGAGAGATAGGTTCCCCCCTCCCCTATTCTGGTCTGGTAGCCCTGAGGCAACCGTTCTATGAACTCATGGCAGCAGGCTGCCTTCGCCGCAGCGATAACCTCGTTTCTGCCGGCAGCGCTGTTACCCATGCGAATGTTTTCCTCAATGGTATCGTAAAAAAGGTGAACATCCTGAAAAACGAAGGATACGGTATTCATCAGGTTTTCCGTTCCCATCTGGCGCACGTCGACACCACCGATGCTTATCGACCCTCTGCCTACGTCCCAAAAACGCGGAATCAGGTTGGCGATAGTGGATTTCCCGCTTCCGGAAGGCCCGACCAGTGCGGTTATTTCTCCCTCTCCGGCAACGAAAGAGACGTCCTTTAACGCTTCTGTGCGTGTAGCTGCATCCTTGTCATCATATGAAAAACAGACATTATCGAACCTGACCGAATAGTTTTCTGGAATCCTGGGAGCGACAGGTTCTGTGATGGGCTCCTGAGCATAAATCATATCGATGCGCTCCGCCCCATCCGTAACATAACGCAGATTGCCGCCGAGATACATCAGCTTGAGCACAGGTACGGAGATCCCCGGAGCCATTACCAGGAATACCATTATCACCAGCGCCAGCGCCTGGTTACCCGGCTGCCCACTCAAAAGGAAAATCGCTACCGGAACGATAAAGGACAGCAGCGAGGTCAACAGTACAAAAAAGGCCGTATATGGATGTTTATAGGTTTTGGTTATCTCCAGCGTTACTTCACGGTAATCTGCAATAGAATTGTTGAAACGCAGGAAATTACGTACCGTCAATCCGAACACCTTGACTGCCGGCATGCCCCGCACGTATTCTACTGCCTCGGCATTCATCCTTTCCTGAGAATCGAGCCACCTCTTCACCTTTATCTTGGCCGATTTACTGTAAAATACATGCAACTGAAAGCAATAAGCCAGGATAATGGGAATCATGCTTACCAGCGCCAGCCGCCAGTCGAGAACAAACATGGCTACAAACATTATTAAAGGCATTATTATAGCCCCAACCAGATCCGGGATATGGTGGGCGATAAAATTTTCTATCTTCTCCACACTCAGCTCCAGGTTCTTTTTAATCGCTCCCGTAGATTGCCTGTTGAAATATCCCAGAGGTAACTTTGCCAGGTGCCGGCTCAAGCTCACACGCATATTGTAAAGAATACGGAAAGCCGCTATATGCGAACACATATTACCGACATACAGGGTTAAAATTGCCCCGATTAGAAATAGCAGAGCATAAATACCCCACTGTTTAATAAAAACGTAATCGATTAACTCGGGCGTGGAGGCATTTTTTAATAGCTCCGCCACAATAAAATAGACCGCGATAAACGGAGCAAACTGCAACAATGTAGAAATAACAGAAAGAACAACGCCCAGTATTAAAAGCGGCTTTTGCTCCATCGATATCTCCAGCAATCTTGCAACACCCGTTTTGGGTTTTTTCACAGATTCATTATTCACTCATCAATACTCCTTTACGAGATAAGTTTTGCCACTCAAGACTTAAACTGACCTTCAACAAAGGCTATTATTAAAGTTTCTGCATAAATGTTAGTTTTGTCTAACATTTTTACGTAAAAAAATATATAATTGGATATCAGTCGGCACTTCCGCCTGTAAAACAGTCCCCGCTACTCCTGACCAGTCCTTCTATCTGCTCAATACTTTTATCACTGAGTACATGCTCCATGCGACAGGCATCATTGATTGCCGTAGCAGGATCAACTGTCAGTATTTCGGTAAAAAACCTATATAAAACAGTGTGTCGGCGGCACACCTCATCGGCTGCCTTTTTCCCCTGCGGGGTCAGGTCAATATCACCGTATCTCTCGTGGATTACCATTCCGGCTTCGGAAAGCCTTTTTAAGGAACGATAGATACTGGGTTTCTTCACCCCTATCATCCTGCTCAGAGCAGTTACCGTAGCTTTACCATTGCGGGACTTGAGAACGGCAATGGCTTTTAAATAGTCTTCCAATATAAATTTTGTTTTATCTGTTTCGCTGTTCATAATATCTCTTCATTCTCAAAGAAGCGACTCTTCAGGAAACCAGTTCGTAAAATTTTCCCATGTTGGCAAGGATTTTATGCGAACCGCAGCCTCCGCAGGAACCGCCGTGACAACCTCCGCAGGAAGCGGACGAAACGGTTATCTCCCTCAGTTTGCCCTGCCTTACCAGTGTTTGCAGCATTCCTTCGAGAGTGCTTTTTTCCACGCCGAGCTTGCGGCTTAAAGCATCCAGGCTGACAGCTCCGCCCGATTTCTTATATTCATTTAATATTTGATAAAGCATGTATTCATTCTCCGGAGGGAGGAACGGTAAACCGCTCCTCCCTTTAGATTTTTTCTAAACAAACAGGCTGCCGACCTGGAAGACCAGTACCGACATGACCCAGGCGACGGCAGTGGTATACACCGCAGTGAATATTGTCCATTTCCACGACTTGGTTTCACTGCGGATGGCGCCCAGCGCCGCCACGCACGGTACATAGAGCAGGCTGAACACCATGAATGATAAAGCGATAAGCGGAGTCCAGCCAAGCTGAGTTGCCAGAACATTACCCAGAAGCCCCTCTTCTACCGCAAACATGGTCCCCATGGCGCCGATGACCACTTCCTTGGCCAAGAATCCGAATATCAGGCTGGCAGATGCCTGCCACTGGTCGAAGCCGGCCCAGGCAAACACTGGTGCGAAGAAATTGCCGATATGCCCGATCCAGCTATCGGCGCTGGCATATTCGACACCCCACGGCATGCTGGAGAGGAACCAGATGACAATCACAGCCGCCAGAATCAGTGTCCCGGCCTTCTGCAGGAACATCTTGCCCCTCTCCCACATGTGTGTCAGAACGCCGACAATGGTCGGAAGGCGGTAAGGAGGCAGCTCCATTACAAAATGGCCGCTTTCCCCTTTCAATAATGTTTTACGGAAGATCCATGCCATCAGGATAGCGATCAAGATACCCAGGATATACATCGAGAACATTACTATTCCCTGGTTTTCGGGGAAAAACGCTGCAATCAACAGAATAAAAATAGGAAGCCTGGCTCCACACAGCATGAAAGGATTGACAAGCATGGTGGTCAGCCTGTCCTTAGGATTATCGATGGTGCGGCAGGCCATAATGCCCGGGATGTTGCAGCCGAACCCCAGAAGCATCGGGATAAAGGAACGTCCGTGCAGGCCGATTTTATGCATCAATCTGTCCATAACAAAGGCGGCACGCGCCATGTAACCGGAGTCTTCAAGAATAGAGATGGCGATAAAGAGCAGGAATATCGGCGGAACAAAGACCAGCACCGAACCGACACCGCCGATGATACCATCGGCAACCAGCGAACCCAGCCAGTCGGGGCTGATATTGGCAGCATAGCCCGCCAGCCAGCCGAAGAAGGCATCTATCCAATCCATAAATGGAACGGATAAAGTAAACACAAACTGGAAGACCAGGTACATCAACCCCAAAAAGATAGGAATTCCAAGCCAGCGGTTGACGATAATTTTATCGATTTTATCGGAAAGGCTGAGCCTTTCCACAGGAGGCTTCTTCAGCACGTCTTTAAGCAGACCGCTGATGAACCCGTAGCGCGCATCGGCAATGACCATATCGGCATCGCCGCCATAGATGCTCTGTAGTTTAGCCACTGCTTCCTGTCGTAATTTCAAAATTTCTTCACTTGACACCTGACACCCCCTCGAATTTCCTGATAATCTCCTCATCGCCCTCGAGCAGCTTTATCGCCAGCCAGTGCGGTGAATATTTACCGGCAAGCGAGTCTTCGGACAACGCTTTCTCAATTACCTCTATCTGCTTTTCGACCTCTCTGCCGTATGCGATCTTAACGCCGCTGCAGGACTTTTTGCCTTCCGCTATTTTAACGATTTCAGAAAGCAGCTCGGGCACACCTTTATTCTTGCTTGCCACCATGGGAACAACGGCCACACCCATCCCTGCAGACAGTTTTTCTATATCGATTTTATATTTCCTGTTTTCCGCCTCGTCCATCATATTCAATGCCAGGATCATGGGCGCTTCCAGTTCCATCAATTGCACCGAGAGATAAAGGTTTCTTTCTAGGTTGGAAGCATCGACGATGTCTACCACGACATCCGGTTTTTCTTCGATGATGAATTTTCTGGCAACGACTTCATCGGGTGAATAAGCCGTCAGGCTGTAAACACCGGGGAGGTCGACCACCTTGATTTCGTATCCGCCGGAGGAACAGATGCCCTCTTTTTTCTCGACTGTCACACCGGGCCAGTTCCCGACATGCTGCCTCGCCCCTGTCAGGCTGTTAAACAGCGTCGTTTTCCCTGAATTAGGATTGCCGACCAGGGCGACGGTGATTTGCTTTTTGTTCATATTACGACGTCTCCTGCTTTAAAAATTTTTAATAATTATTCAGTCTTTAAGATTTTTGTAATCAACCTTTAGCGGAGGGCCCTGCAGCAATCCGCTGGTTACCACAAATTGTTTCTTTTTCATCTGTAATCTCCTTAACCATTATTTTATGCGCAACGCCGCAGCCCAAACCCAAGCGTGAGCCCCTGACATCGACCACCAGCGGCCCATGACAACTCCCTTCGACAACCAAAATCTGGGACCCGACAGTCAATCCCATCTCTGTAAGCCTCTGTCCCATTCCGAAGCCGCCGATAAACCCGGCAACCAGTAGTTTTTTCCCGGCATCGGCAAAAATGAGAGGGAATTCTTTACCAGCCATTTTATTGAACCTCCACGATAATTCCGGCGGCCTCGGACTTGCGCAAACTGAGATTATATCCCTTAATTTTAATTTCAATCGGATCTCCCAGAGGCGCCACCCCTTTCATTTCAATCTCGGAACCTTTAACTACACCGAGGTCCAGTAACCTGCGAAAAACACTGCTGTTGCCTGTAATCCTGACGATCTTTCCTTTTTCGCCCTTCTTCAGTTCGTTCAACTGCTTTTCTGCCATCTGCCTAACTCCTTTTTCCTTTTGATGAATAAATAAAACCGATAACAATCGATAAGAGCAGAGCGAATCCGAAGACAATCACTCCAGCAGGAGTCTCTTCCTCCGGTTCCTCTATCCCTTCATAAAGCTCCCATAATGGAAACGTCAGCATATTGTTCATCGCATCGGTATAAGCGGCGGAAAACCCGTTATATTCTTCTTCCGTAGGTTTTTCATCATGCCAGCCGTTGGTATAACCGTTTACCTTATATCGCAGGTCGAAAAAACCATCCGGGATAACACCCCCTTTTAATTGCGTTTCAAATACTTCACCCGTATCGGTGCGCGTAAAGGTATATGCCCAATGCTCCATTGTCATACGCTGGGGATTGCCTGCTTTCTCGTAAACCACGCATTCAGCGGTAAGAACTGTCTCGAAAACCAATTTATGACCGGAACCGGGGTGGTGGTATAAAACTGTCAGTTCACCCTGAACAGGCAACTCATCCTCACCGTAAAGGGCAGAAATGGCTGCCTGGATCGCCCGAAATCCTCCCGAGAGACACATACATACACCGCCCTTCATCTCCCCTAAATCCTCGATAGAATATTCCAATAAATCACCGCCCTGACTGTATATACGTATCGGCTCCAACACAAATTCCGCTGTTTTTCCTGCCCCCTCCGGTACATGCGCCGAAACCGGAACCGAACCCAGGAATGCAGCCATAAGGCTAATTACCAGAACAAAAACAACGCCTGTTCTTAAACTAATGTTTCCCAATTTGCTGAAAAATTTTGCTTTCATTGTCCCCCCTTAAATTTAATATTTAAAACCATTTGCGCATAATGTTAAACTACACTAACTCTTTGGCAAAAAAATATAAGCTTACTTCCCTTGAAAAGAAGCGGGGAAATAAACTCGCATCTCCCTGTTAAAAAACTTCCCTTATCTATTTTTTCCCGTTTGAACAACAAACTTTATTTCCTTTACAATCCTTCATTTGTTAGCCGAAGCTAACATTTCTATGCAAAAAATATATCAGTTTTTCGGTGTAAAACGGTCACATATCCGGCGGTCGTCTTTATCGCATTCAATACAACGACTGAACAGGTCTTCCCAGTCCGCCTGGCCAGGATGGCAATCAAGAACAAAATCGATGAACTTCTCGAGACGCTTTATGGTCTCTTTGCTCATGACATGTTCCATTTTGCAGGCATCTCTGGCAGCAATTTCGGGATGCACCCTGAGAATATCGACCAGGAAGCTGGTCAGCGTCTTGTGACGCCGATATACCTCCCTGGCAACAATAGCTCCCTCGGGAGTAAGGTCGATATCTCCGTACCGTTCATGAGTGACATAGCCGGCATCGACCAGTTTTTTTAAAGCCCAATTGACGCTCGGTTTCTTCACCCCGATTAACTCGCTGATGGCAGTAACGGTAGATTCCCTGCCATCCTCCTTCAACATTATGATGGCTTCGAGATAATCTTCCATACTGGCAGTGGTTTTATCTTTCATCGGTACCATTTACTTATACACACCCGGCATCATTGTTAGTGATATCTAACATGTAAAAAAGTATACTACTATCCGGAATTCCTGTCAACCCCCGGAAAATAACAAAATAATTTTCTTTAAAACCACTTGACTTTCTATTTTACTGATGATATCATTATGATATCACAATGATATAAGGAGGTGTATAATGTCGGAAAAGGTTACAAAAGTTTATAACGGTTTCTTGATGCTGGCGGTCGGGATTCTGTTAATGGCGGCATCCGTCACGCTGTTCATACTGAACGCGGGACAGGAGTATGTCTGGATGACGGTACTGGCTGTTATTTTGATGATTATAACTGGAATCCTGATTCTGCCCGGCTTATTCATCGTCAACCCGAACGAAGCCAAGGTCATGGTGCTCTTCGGTAAATATGCCGGCTCTGTCAGAGATAACGGATTCTTCTGGGCCAATCCTTTTTACAGCAAGAAGAAAATCTCCTTAAGGGCGCGCAACCTGAGCGGCCAGAAGCTGAAGGTCAACGATAAAATCGGCAATCCCATTGAAATCGCCGCCGTAATCGTCTGGAAAGTGGAAGATACCTTCAAGGCTTTCTTCGATGTCGATAACTACGAGCAGTATGTCGTTATCCAGAGCGAAGCCTCCGTGCGGCACCTGGCGCAGTCTTATCCCTATGATTCTTTCGAGGAAATGGACGAGGAGCAGCTGACACTGCGCGCCAGCACCGATAAAATCAGCCATGTGCTGGAATCCGAACTGCAGGAAAGGCTGAAAAGAGCCGGCGTCCATGTTATCGAAGCAAGGCTGAGCCACCTGGCATACGCACCCGAAATCGCCGAAGCGATGCTGCGCCGCCAGCAGGCCACGGCAGTAGTGGCTGCCAGGAGCCAGATTGTTCACGGCGCCGTCAGCATGGTGGAAATGGCTCTCAACCAGTTAGCCGACAAGCATCTGGTCGACCTGGACGAAGAGAAAAAAGCGACCATGGTTTCCAACCTGTTGGTGGTCTTGTGCAGTGAGTCATCGACTTCACCGGTAATAAATACCGGAACGCTTTACCAATAAAAACAGGACCAGTTTCCAATGAAAAAAAGCGGACGCAAGAGTTATCTCCTGCGGATAAGTGAGGAGCTTTGGGAAAACCTGAACGAATGGGCTGCACAGGACTTCCGCAGCGTCAACGGCCAGATAGAGCTGATATTGCAGAATGCCGTTAACGAGCGGAAAAAGAAAAATCGGAAAACAGAGCAAGAGACGGACGCCGAGCACACAGTGATAAACGGCCACAAAAAATAGATTGTAAGCGGGGAGGATTAATCCTCCCCGCCACTATTTATTATAACTATTTATAACTATGCTGTTGGATTTAAAAAGCCGGTAAATTCATCATCGCTAAGCTCATAATTGTAAAACCTGTTA
>JAAYNN010000050.1 GCA_012520835.1 Dehalococcoidales bacterium | reverse complement strand
CTGGTTTCACGCAGGACAATCACGCGAATCTGACCCGGATACTCCAGGGTTTCCTCGATTTTCTTGACGACATCGCGGGCAAGCCTCATAGCCGACAGGTCGTCAATCTCTTCCGGTTTAACCAGTATGCGCACTTCGCGTCCTGCCTGAATGGCATACGACTTCTCGACTCCATTAAAGCCGTCGGCAATTTCCTCGAGCGACTTCAAACGCTTCAGGTAGTTCTCGAGGGATTCGCGCCTGGCACCCGGCCTGGCACTCGAAATGGCGTCTCCGGCCGAGACGATGAAGCCCCAGATGCTGGTGTCGCCGGTTTCCATATGGTGTTCGGCTACGCCCTTTACCACTTCCTTGGATTTATCCCATTGCTTGACAAGATCGGCGCCAATTGCGGCATGTGTACCCTCTACTTCACGGTCGACCGCTTTGCCGATATCATGCAACAGCCCGGCACGTTTTGCCAGGGATACGTTCACACCCAGTTCGGCAGCAATCATGCCTGAGAAGTAAGCCACCTCGATGCTGTGCGCCAGTACGTTCTGACCGTAGCTGGTACGATACTTCAGCCGACCCAGGAGCTTGATAAGTTCGGGATGCATCCTGGTAACACCCACCTGCAGAGCGGCCTGTTCTCCCGCCTGTACGATAGCTGTTTCAACTTCCTCTTTAGTTTTGGCAACGATTTCTTCGATACGCGCCGGGTGGATGCGCCCATCCAGTATCAGTTTGCTCAGTGCCTGATAGGCGATTTCACGGCGTACCGGGTCGAAGCTGGAAATGGTGACCGCTTCAGGAGTATCGTCGATAATCAGATCGACGCCCGTTGCCTGCTCCAGTGCACGGATGTTGCGGCCTTCCCGGCCAATCAACCTGCCCTTCATCTCGTCGTTGGGTATGGTAACGACACTGGCAGTAGTCTCGGAGACGATTTCCGAAGCGCTGCGCTGTATGACCTGCGACAGGATGCCGCGGGCTTTGTCGTCCGCTTCTTCCTTTAACTTGATTTCCCAATCGCGCAGGCGGCGCGCTACCTCTTCCTGGATTTCAACCTCGATTTTATCCAGAAGCATTTGTTTGGCTTCATCGCTGGTAAGCCCCGAAATCAGCTCGAGTTGCTTCAACTGGTTTTCTTTAACCTCAGCCAGATTGTCCTTGATGGCATCCAATTCCTTTTCTTTCTGTATCAGGCTGCGTTCGCGCTCGACGGCATCCTCCAGCTTGTGTTCGAGCGAAGATTCCTTTTGCAGCAGCCGGTTCTCTTGCTTCTGTATCTCGGCACGTCTTTCCTTGTATTCGGCTTCATTCATCGATTTAAGTTTGTCTATTTCTTTTCTATTGTCTTCCAGAATATCTTTTGCTTCCGTTCTGGCTTCCACCAGCAGTTTGGCTGCTTTTCTCTGAGCGATGCGAATCTGGTGATTGGCAAGCATGCTCCTCGAAAGGAACATTGCCATTCCGCCAAATATAACACCAATGACAAAGCTGAAAAATATAGCTAATATTTCTACAACACTCATATATTTTTATTCCCCCTGTTTTATTTTAAGTATGTTGGTGTCGACATCCGGTTAATACCCTTGGCTGTTTGCTCCGGCTTCCGGGAAATCAACCGTCTCACCACCTTCTTTTTCACTCCATAAACGTGTAATTGTAGCGTTTATGACATCATAACCGAAGCCGCGCCGTCTCAGGTATTCTCCTAACCGGCGGCGAAAGCCCGGATAATCAGCAGTATGTAAATTGCGAACGTATTTAAACGCTGCGCGGTAAGCATTTTCGCTATCGTCTATAGCGCTTAGCTCCCGTTCGATAATTTCAGCCGGAACCCCCTTTTGCTTCAGTTCCGTTTCAGTCATCCTGCGGCTGCGCGGACTGAAAGTTTGCCTGTTATCAGCCCAGAAGCGGGCAAAACTGGCGTCATCGACAAGCCCCAGTTCCTTCAGATTGGCTAAGACAGCCAGAATATCGTTTTCACCATAACCGCGCTGTTGCAAACGTAAATTAATCTCCTGTTCGCTGCGTGGCCTGTAATTGAGAAGCCGTAAGGCTGTATCGAGGCATTTTTGATAACGGTTGTTTTCCTGCAGGGATGCGATGCGGAGTTCGGATAATCCCATGCCAACTTCAAGCCTTTCCCGAAGAACCAGTTCTTCTTTCAGGCTGAAAGCAAATCTGCCGTCCAAAAACAACTTAATCGTTTTAGCGCGGCCCGGACCCTTTACCAAAGCGGATATCTTTCTCATCTACCAGGCAACCCCTTATAAACAAGCAGAGCCGAGGCAGCCTGCCTCAGCTCTATCACGCCCGGTTACCCTATTTCTATTAACCTATCAGCTTATGACGGGTCAATCATCATTAGAAACACTGCTTGCTGTGACAGCCGAGGACCTTATCTTTTGTTCAATCTCGAGAGCCAGCTCGGGATTGTCCTTCAGATATTTCTTGGCGCTCTCTCTACCTTGTCCCAGGCGAATGTCACCATATGAGAAATAAGCTCCGGATTTCTTTATTATTTCCGCCGCGACACCCAGATCTATGATATTACCTTCTTTGCTTATACCCGAATCGAACATGATATCGAATTCGGCTACTCTAAAGGGCGGGGCTACCTTGTTCTTAACCACCTTGGCTTTAACACGGGTACCGGTAGCGGCATTGCCCTGCTTGATGGTTTCTGCCCGTCTTAAGTCTATCCTGACAGAACTGTAGAACTTCAAGGCGCGTCCGCCCGGTGTAACCTCCGGATTCCCGAATATAATGCCCACTTTCTCACGCAGCTGGTTGATGAAAATCACCGCTGTTCCCGACCTGCCGATTGCCGCTGTTAACTTGCGCAGTGCCTGCGACATCAGCCTGGCCTGCAATCCGACGTGTGCATCACCCATTTCACCCTCGATCTCTGCCCGCGGAACCAGGGCGGCAACGCTGTCGATAACGATTACATCGAGAGCTCCGCTCCTTACCAGCGTTTCACAAATTTCGAGCGCTTCCTCACCCGTATTGGGCTGCGAGATATAAAGGTTCTCGAGGTTGACGCCGCATTTGGCTGCATAAGCAGGGTCGAGCGCATGCTCGACATCTATATAGGCGGCGGTACCCCCGCGTTGTTGAGACTGGGCTATTATATGCTGACCCAGTGTGGTTTTTCCAGACCCCTCGGGACCGAATACCTCTGTAATCCTTCCTCTGGGGATTCCCCCTACACCTAAAGCTAAATCTAGTGCCAGCGAACCACTGGGAATAGCTTCAACTGGCGGTTTATTAAAAGCTTCGCCGAGCTTCATAATCGAGCCCTTGCCGAATTGCTTTTCTATATGACCGACAGCCAGTTCCAGTGCTTTTTCTTTTTCTGTGACCATAATTCGCCTACCGCAATAATAGCATAATAATGGAGACTTAACAAGAGCATTCTGCGCTTATTGAGGACTGCTGGCAAATTATTGACTATTTACATGTTATCAGGCGCCGGCTATAACGATTGTTAATAATTGTGGACAGCGCATACTACCGTCTTTTATTGATGGCAAAATCATATTTCCCATTATTTAAAAGCAGGCCGATAGCGTAATTTTTTAAGCAGCGCGGAGATTACCTGGATTATGGTGGTCTTAAACAGGAACGGCTGCGATGTGCCGTTTATGATTTTTTCCACCCTTAAAATTGACAACATAATACAGCTGTGATACGCTTTTTCAATAGTCATATCAATTAAAGTATCATATATACGACAGGAGGATTTAATATGTGTAAAGATTGCGGATGCGATCAGCCCAAGAAAGTGCAGCATACCCATGCTCACGAAGAATGCTCTGAAGAAAAGAAAAAAGAGTGCCACGGCGAAGGCAAAGACAAGACCTGTTCCAAGCATAAAGCCTAAAATATTATAAATTTAAAGCGAGGTCACAAATGAAGGAAAAAGTACAGGAAGTACTGGAAATGATTCGCCCCAGCCTGCAGGCCGACGGCGGCGATGTGGAACTGGTCGATGTAACTGAAGATGGTATCGTTAAATTAAAACTAACCGGTCAGTGCGCCGGTTGCCCGATGTCGACCATGACTTTGAAGAACGGCATCGAAAGAATCATGAAGCAGGAAATCCCCGAAGTCAAAGAAGTCGTCAGAGCCGATTAACAATAAATTCAGTTAAAAAAATAAGGGAACCAGACAATCTGGTTCCCTCTTTCATTTAAAAGCTGATATCTATCTACCTGATTAAGGCTTTTCCAGTTCGAAAGCACGGTGCAATGCTCTCACCGCTTCGCTGACCCTGTCATCATCTACAATGCATGTAATTCTTATTTCCGAAGTGGTTATCAGGTGGATATTGATGTTCTTCTCGCTTAATGTGGTAAACATCCTGGCGGCATAACCCGGTGTATTTTGCATGCCGGCACCTATGATGCTGATTTTCCCCAGCCTGCTGTTGCTGATGCAGTCGCGTGCTTTTATGGATTCGGCAATCGGCATCACCACCTTCATGGCTTTATCGAGATCGCCCGCAGCCACTGTAAATGTCAGGTCGGTGATATTTTCAATGCTGGCATTCTGCACGATGGTATCGACGCTGATGCCGGCTGTTGCCAGCGGTTCGAAAATGGCTGAGGCAATACCCGGCCGGTCAGGGACCCCCACTATCATAATCTTAGCCACATCCATATCGTGAGCAATTCCGGTGACTTTATTTTTAACTTCCATATCTTTTCCTCCGTGAATCAACGTGCCCGGTTTTTCATTGAAGGTGCAGGCTACCAGTATCGGCATGTTATACATCTGTCCCAGCTCTACCGCCCTGGGATGCATCACCCTGGCTCCGCAGTTCGCCATTTCCAGCATTTCCTCATAGTTGATTTCCGACAAACTGTGAGCTTCGGCAACCAAACGCGGATCGGCGGTAAAAACACCGTCCACATCCGTATAAATATGGCATTCCTTAGCCTTTAAGCTGATGGCCAGGGCAATGGCAGTGGTATCGGAACCACCTCTTCCCAGAGTGGTAACATCCTGGTCTTGGGTAATTCCCTGGAAGCCGGCCACAACAACGATATTACCGGCATTCAGTTCATTGACAACCCTCTTCGGGTCTATGCCGAGGATATGCGCCCGGTTGTATTCAGTATCGGTTTTAATACCGGCCTGCGCTCCGCTCAAGCTGACAGCCCGGTATCCGATGCTGTCCAAGGCCATCGCCAGCAGGGTGCAGGAAACCAGTTCGCCGGTGGAAAGCAGCAGGTCGTATTCACGCCCCGAAGGATGAGCGGTTATTTTTTTAGCCAGGGCAATCAGGTCATCCGTGGTATCTCCCATAGCGGAAACGACCACTACCATCTGGTTGCCGGCATCCCTCGATTTGGCCACCCGCCTGGCAACATTCTTGATTTTTTCGATATCGGCCACCGATGAACCGCCATATTTTTGAACTATAATAGGCATATAACATCCCCTGCGGTGGTATATTTTCTATCAGGATAATTCCGCATATTTATATATTACGAAAATTGTAGCATATTGTTTAGTATACTTGAAAATGGTTCAATACCGGCCGCGGCGCAAATGAACAGAGCGGCTAAAATGACGAACAATAAAAGCATGATTAAACCGGGTCCGATTGCTTTGAATGCCATGATTCCGTAGATGTTCCAGATGAGTATACCGCATACTACGGCTAAAAGGCTTATTCCCATCCCCGGGCTGACTGCAGATGACACCAATAGGGAGACCGTCCATATTGCCAGCCCGAAGCATATAAACGACATTAAGATGAGGATGCTTTTTATTGCCGCCAACTGGTTGTTCATCACTCTCTTGCCGCTTTTAGAATAACCGGCTATCTTGGCATCGTAAGGAAGAACGATATCGTTGTCATTATCATAATCGTCTTCTTCGATTAAACGCCCCGGCCTCTTGGTAACGACAGCAAAATTTCTGGTAAACGCACGCGCGTCGTCCTCCGTTACCGCCGTTTTCCTTTGCGGACGAGGAGCATCATTCAGAAGCTCCCCCAGCCCTATCTTGGTAAAACGGGAAATGCGGCGTTTGCAGGCGGGATTGTTGCATTCATACATGTTGATGCCGGGATTCCAGCTAAGCGAATCCTTGCCGCAATAATGGCATTTATCGCCTTTAACAGCCGGGATCTCGCTTTTTATCTGCGGCGGAGCTGCGGCTTCAATGTTGTCTCCCCGTACCAGAGCGCAGAGCACGCATCCGGTATCCGCCCGGTAATAACGTTCGTGCACCTCGCAATACAAGGTGCCCCTGCTGAGCGCTGCTTCTTCTCTGTTGTGCATCTTTACCCTGAAATCCTATTCAACCAGCATATTCACTATATTATAGCCGTTCTCGATAAAAAGACCAGTCCGTTTAGCCTCGGCTTCAGTGAATCTGCGGGCGCCGTTGGCATCAAAACCCTCTCCCCACAGCAAAAACGGTACCGGCTCGCCCACATGCGTCTTGATAGCAACCGGGGTGAAGTGGTCGGGCATTACCAGCACCCTTAATTCATCATTGGAGTATGAGCTGATACGGCCGACAACTTCCCGGTCGATTATCTCTATTGCTTCGACCTTATCCGCAAAAGAGCCGGCATGTCCGGCTTCATCGGGGGCTTCGACGTGAATCACCACCAGGTCATGGTTATCCAGTGCTTTCAAACCGCCGCTTGCCTGTGCTATGAAATCGTTATCCAGTTTATCGGTCACTCCTGGAATTTCAAGAATATCCATATCCATCATTTTACCCAGACCGCGCAGCAGATCGACTGCCGAAGTAATAGCAGCCGATTTTCCGTGCACCTTGCGGAAGGGGGGCATCTGCGGAATCCTGCCGCTGCCCCAGAAAAGCCATATCATATTGGCCGGCATTTCGTTCCAGGCGCGCCGATCGCTGTTTACTTTATGATTCTCCAGCACGGCCACCGAATCCTGCATCAACTGCCGCAGGAAACTGCTTCCCTTTCCGTTCGGCAGGTAATCGACAATCATTTTATCTGTTATATCGTGTGCCGGAGTGCAGATGGCCTGGGTAACTTCATCATGTCCTTTAAGCTTTAAGAGGTGGCGGTAGCCGACACCCGGATAAAAGCGCACGTTTTCATTTCCCAGAGATTCGTTCAGGGCATCTATCAGCTTGGCTGCTTCCTCATTCGAGATGTGGCCAGAGCAATAGCTGTTCATTCTCCCGTCCTGTACGTTTACCAGGTTGCAGCGGAAGATTGCTTCGTTCTCTTCTATGTTTACACCCATGCTGACCGCTTCGATGGCAGCCCTGCCCCTGTAATATACCTGCGGGTCGTAGCCGAGTACCGACATGCAGGCCACGGCGCTGGACGGCTCCATGCCGGCCGGCACTGTCTGTGTCAGCCCCGTAATGCCCTTTTTTGCCAGTTTATCGAGATTGGGCGTAAGCGCCGCTTCAAGACATGTCTGTCCTCCCTGCTCTTTGACAGGCCAGTCGGCAGCTCCGTCTATAATCAAAATGCAGTATTTCATTCTTGTCTCCTTGACCGGGTAGATATATCCAGAGAAAAAAGAGGGGACTATTTCCCGGTATCGATTAGTCCACTATTGTAATATACTTCGCCCTTTGTTGCCAGTCGGCGCCTTTTTGTATGATATATAAGTCATGTTTACGGTTACTGTTGAGAAATTCCCGATAATGTTATAATATTACCTGTACTGATTATCGTCAATACATCATGTCTCTTTTATCATCGGGGCGTAGCGCAGATGGCAGCGCGCAGCGTTCGGGACGCTGAGGTCGGAAGTTCAAATCTTCTCGCCCCGACCATTTTTTACCACCTTAATCCGGCAAATCGACTCCGGTTTTCCTTATAACGGAGGGCTTATGCAGAAGTACATAGATTACAATGGATGCAGAGTATTTTACGATTTAACCGGACCTCAAAATGCGCCTGCCGTTGTGCTGATACATGGCTATGGCATCAATCGCAAAATGTGGAATCCCCAGCTCGATGCGCTTAAAGACTACCGCGTCATCAATGTAGATGTCAGGGGACACGGATTATCCCGCCCCTGCCGCCATTTTACCGTTAAAAACGCCGCTGCGGATATCCATGCCATACTCGATGCGGAGAACTGCCAAAATGCCCTGTTGGCCGGCCTTTCGATGGGCGGCTATATTACACAGGAATACGCCGCCAACTACGGAAAAGCAAAGGGATATATGATTACCGGCGCGATCCCCATTTTTGTGCCCTATAAGACATGGGAAAAAATCGGATTGAAATATTCCGCCCCGCTTTTCAACTTATACCCATGGGAAACGCTCAAAAAGCAGATGGCGAGAGCCAGCGCGCTTAGCGAAGGCGTCCACGCCCGGCTGCATGATATGTTCGGCGAAACGACTAAAAAAGAATTTGTCGCTTCATGGAACGGTATTGCCACATGTTTGAATGAAAGGGAGCATGTCTTCGACGCACCTCTGCTGGTCTGCTGCGGGGAGTTCGATAAAACCGGCACCATCAAACAGCACCTGCCCGACTGGCCGAAATACTATCCCGGCTGCCGCGTCGAGATGATTGCAAATGCCTCTCATGTAGCCAACATGGATAATCCCGCAGACTTCAATAAACTGATGCTGGAGTTTATAGAGGAATGCAATAAGTAATTCTGCAGGTGTTATAACAATTAACTGTCATCCTGAAGTCACGAGGGGTGCACGAGGGGTGACTGAAGGATCCGGGGGGTGGGGAGAAGCAGCACAAGGGTATCCTCGGCAACAGGTAAAAATAATACTTCCGTTCGCCCTGAGCGTGTCGAAGGGTCAAACGAACGGAAGGCTAGTTTAATACATCGCCGTTATGGTTCGACAAGCTCACCACGAACGGCTTTATTACTCCACCCCGGATGTTGAGTTACGGCAAGCCGGAACGAAATCCCGATATATCGGGATTTCGTTCGTTAGACTACTCTCCCAGCGACTGCTTGGCTTCTTCCCAGAGCTCGTTCTGCTCATCGAAAGACAGTTTTGAGAAGTCGAGCCCGCGCTGGCGGCAAAACTCTTCCATGGCAGAAAACCGCTTGTAGAATCTGCGGTTGGATTTGCGCAAGGCGGACTCGAGGTCGATTCCCTGCCGTCGGGCAAAGTTCGCCAGCGTGAAGAGGATATCGCCGAATTCCTCTTCTTTCTGCTGCTGACTACCGGCTGCTTTAAATTCGTCGATTTCCTCTGCCATTTTCTCCAGCACTCCGCTGTCTTCCTGCCAGTCGAAACCAATACGCGCTACGCGCCCCTGGACGGCCTGGCTGTAGGCTAAAGCCGGCATGCTTGCGGGAACACCATCCAGAACGGAGGCCTCTTTCCGGCGCTTATTCTTTTTCAGTTCCTCCCAGTTGACGGTTACCTCTTCGGCATCCCTCACTTTGGTATCGCCGAAGACGTGCGGATGCCGGTAAATCAGTTTTTCGTTTATTTTACGAATGACATCGTCAACCGTGAACTCGCCGTTATCCTTTGCTATCTGGCTGTGCAGTACTATCTGCAGCAGCAAATCACCGAACTCCTCCGAGAGCTTATCCATATCCGCTTCGTCCATCGCCTCCAGCACCTCGTAGGCTTCCTCCAGCAGATTTTTTCTGAGTGACTCGTGGGTTTGCTTTCTGTCCCACGGGCAGCCCTCGGGACTGCGTAAAAGCGCAATTATTTCCACCAGCGTCGTAAACCTGTCTAAACTCTGTGGTAAAGGCATTTTGACCTCTCTTTCGGATTTATAAGTTGATTATTAAAAAGTTATCGAATTGTTATCACAAACATATCTTTTAATGAGCACCTCTAATACCTCACCCCTTTGAATTCCCCTCTCCGTCAACGGAGAGGGGATGGAGGAGAGGTGTTTCATTCGCTACCAGCCCCGAACCGTATAGGCTAAACAATATATTTTCTTTTTGTCATCCTGAAGCCCCGACAGGTCGGGACGGAGCATCCACGGGGACAGGATTAATTCCACCAACCCAGTTGCTTTATCAGTCTGCGGTATCCTCCATACATGACAATGAAATATAATCCGTTCGTACTGAGCCTGTCGAAGTATGTTCCATAGTAAAAATATACGTTGCCCAGCCTATACCGGATTCCGGAATTTCCGAACTCGGCATGACAGTTAAATTATGACGGCAAAACCGCCCCGGCAAACTGGCGCCGCCCCCTTAAAAACTCGATAGATGACATCGGCTTCCTGCCTTCCATCTGCAGGGCGACTATTTTTAAAATTCCGCAGCCGGTGCCGACCCCGGCGCTGCCATCCGGAAGTATAACTACATGCCCGCTGGACATACCGCTGACTGCTGACTGCGGCAGCGCCTCGATAATTTTGAGATTTTTACCCTGCCAGCGCGTAAAACAGCCCGGCCAGGGGTAATAAGCACGTACCTTGCGCCAGATAACTTCCGCCGGCTCGGACCAGTCGATTTCACCCGATTCCCTGCTTACGGTACTGAAGTAACTGGCAGCCGCATTATCCTGCGGCCGCGGCGAAATCCTGCCCTTAACCCAATCGGGCAGGGTTTCCAAAAGCATAAAAGCGCCTACCAGCGACAGTTTATCGGTGAGTATTTCCGTATTATCATAAGCCAGAACGGGGATTTGCGCCTGTGAGAGCACCGGCCCGGTATCCAGTCCCTTATCCATCAGCATGATGCTTACTCCGGCAAAGGAATCTCCGTTTAAAATAGAGGCTGTCACCGGCACGGCTCCCCTGTATTTGGGCAGCAGCGACGGATGAATATTGATGCAGCCGTATTCTGGCAGGTCGAGCACGGATTGAGTCAGAATCTGGCCGAAGGCGGCAACCACGATGAGGTCTGGTTTAAAAGCTGCCAATTCCGCTAGGGTTTCTCTGTTTTTAAGATTATCCGGCTGCACCACCTTCAAGCCGAGTGAAACGGCAGCCTGCTTGACAGGTGAGAAAGACGTGCTGCAGCCGCGGCCCGACGGACGGTCGGGCTGGGTATAAACCGCCGCTACCTGATAGTCATTCAGTACCAGCATCTTCAATACCGGCACGGCAAAACGGGGGGTTCCCATAAAAACTATACGCACGTTTTTCCTCCGTTAATTAAATTCTAACACCCCGGTGATATACTAACAACTAACATTTTACTTAACGTTAGAATATTTTCCTATAGCCCGGGCGACCATAGCTAAAAGCGAGCATTTTAACAAAAAACGGAGCTTGAGAGACCTTACAACAAATAACCACACCAAAAATCAGACAACAATCTTGGTAAAATGCCTTGCCAACCCTGAGTGCCCCCTGATAACCTTAACAAGGTTTTTTATTAACAGCCTTCTGACCTGAAAAACCATAATTTGGCCAGCTGCTGCCCCAGATTTGCGGGGTTATACGGGCCTTGACGGTCCGGGTTAGGTGAAGCACAACTCCTTTGAGATGAGTGTAATTTTGAGGCTTTTTTGATACCATATAAACATGCAATTTAATTATAATATTCGGGAGATAGTATTTTTATAATGAGGTCGGCGCGAGAAATCTGGGAAGCTGCACTAGGCGAACTACAGCTTCAAATCAATAAACCCAACTACCAGACATGGTTTGCAGGAACCGAGGGCTTAGAATACACTGACGGCCATTTTTATATCGGCACGCCCAATACGTTCGTCGCCGAATACCTTGAAAAGAACCAGCGTTCCCTGATCGAGAAAACGCTTATCGGCCTGATTAAGAGCAGGGTGGTGGCCCATTTCCAGGTCAGCGCCGTTCAGCCGGAACCCACCGACGGTTACGCTTACCGCGAGACGCTGCAGGCCATCGATTCCAATACCTCAGCCTTCAATCCCAAATACACATTCGAATCATTTGTTGTTGGCAGCTCCAACCGTTTGGCATATGCCGCGGCGCAGGCGGCGGCCGAGAATCCCGGCCGGGGATACAATCCGCTTTTCATCTACGGGGGTTCGGGTCTGGGCAAAACCCACCTGCTGCAGGCTATCGGGCATTCACTTGCCGAAAAACATGCCAGCGTGCTCTATGTCAGCGGGGAGCAGTTTACCAACGAATTTATTGATGCCATACGCCACAAGAGTACCGAGGAATTCCGCAATAAGTATCGCAGCGTCGATGCACTGATGGTCGATGACATCCAGTTTATCAGCGGCAAGGAGCAGACGGAAGAGAGTTTCTTCCATACCTTCAACGAACTGCATAATTCCAACCGTCAAATCGTGGTTACCAGCGACAAGCTGCCGCAGTCCATGCCCGGCATGGAAGAGCGCCTGCGCTCCCGCTTCGAATGGGGATTGACGGTCGACATCCAGCCGCCCGATATGGAAACCAGGCTGGCTATATTACAGGCAAAAGCCGAGCAGGCGGATACCCAAATTGCTCTCGATGTACTGGAAATGGTAGCCCAGCAGGCGCGCCGCAATATCAGGGAACTGGAGGGCAGCCTCAACCGCATCATCGCTTATGCCAAATTGCTGCGCTCTCAGGTAACACATGAAGTCGCCACCAAAGCATTAACCGATATCAACAGGAAATGCGAAACAGGCGGGCAGATATCCCATGTTAAACTGCTGGGGACAGTCGCCGATTATTTTCAGCTCGATGTGGAGACCATCATCGGGCCGCGCCGGGATAAAGAAGCAGCTCTTGCCAGGCAGGTATCGATGTACCTCTTAAAGCAGCAGGACGTCTATTCCCTCTCCGAAATCGGCAAATTGGTCGGCGGACGTACTCCTTCCACCGTCAGCTATGCCTGCGAGAAAATAGCACAGGATATCGAAAACAGCCCGGTGTTGAAACGCAAGGTGATGGATATCCAATCCTCCCTTAAATCCGACTAAACCTCCCGCAGTTATTCCGCCATCCGGATTAAAAAAGACGACATGCTAATAACTCTAATGAGCTCTGGTTATCATATCTTTTTCATAAACTGACCTAATTTTTGATTTACTTTTGAATAAACAGATCACTATTTTCGATAAGTCGTTCCTTTTTTCGATAAGGATAAAACCGCTGAAGCGGTGATTTTCTATTGTCAGGCAAAAAATAATTATCTGCGTTCAGAAAAGACCAGGAATCATATTATGATTGTTATAAAACATGTAATATATAGAATTTAATGTTATATACTTTTAATATATGATAATTCGATAAATGGATGTGGTAAAAAATAATCTCTACCAGCGGTTTTGTATTTCATACAGAATTGGGAGAAGGTTCTTGCTTGTAGCGCATACAGGATTTTATATCAAGTCAGGCAGGTCAACGTTTAAAAAATCGACTTTCTGTTTTATAACATCTTGCCGTCCATTTGATATATACTTATACAGGTCGGTATTAAAATAGCGAGGTAATCCGGTCATATCCGGAGGGTGACATGTGGAAGAAAAATTTATAACAGAGGCATCGGCGCCTGTATCTTCTACTGTTTCAAACTGGAAAATACGCTGCAAAGCTGGTATAAACTGTATGACAGGATAGATAAAGGGTCATAATTAAATCAGTAAAAGATAAGTCTGTCATCTTCTAGGTTTAAATATAACGGCGGACAGTCGTAAAAAAGGAATAGTTGATGTTCGACAGGGTTGAAATAATAGTGAAAGCCGGCAACGGCGGCGACGGGGCAGCCACTTTCCGGCGTGAGAAATTCGTTCCGCTGGGGGGGCCGGACGGCGGTGATGGCGGACGCGGCGGCAGCGTGATAATCCGTGCTGACGATGATGTCAGCAACCTCAAATACTTTCGTCAGAACCGCTTATACAGCGCCGCTGGCGGTAAGAACGGCTCCTCAAAGCGCAAATCCGGAAAAAGCGGAGCCGACCTGGTTTTAAAAGTGCCGGCCGGAACCGTTGTTTCGGAAAAGGTGGTGCCGGGTAAGGATATCCTGCTGGCGGATTTGAAAGAGAAGGGGAACGAGGTGGTAGCGGCTGCCGGTGGTGGGGGCGGATTGGGCAACACCCATTTTACCTCGTCTGTAAACCAATCCCCGGTGCTGGCGCAAAAAGGGGAGCAGGGCGAGCAGAAAACCATTATCCTCGAGCTGAAGCTGATTGCCGATGCCGGAATCGTGGGCTATCCCAACGTCGGCAAGTCATCGCTGGTAGCGGCAGCTTCGGCTGCCAACCCCAAAATCGCCGATTATCCCTTTACCACACTGGAGCCGGTGCTGGGTACCGTGATCATCGATCACCGCGCCTTTGTGCTGGCGGAAATTCCGGGGCTGATTGCCGATGCCAGTTTGGGGAAAGGATTGGGGCACGATTTTTTAAGGCATGTCGTCAGGACACGCCTGCTGGTGCATCTTTTAAACGGGGATTCTCCTTCTCCGGTCGACGATATGATACAGGTCAACAATGAACTCAGTATCTTCGATTCGGCATTGATTAAAAAGCCGCAGATTGTCGTTGTTAATAAAATCGATTTGCCGCATGTTAAAGAGCGCATGCCGCAAATCAGGCAGATATTCAGGGAAATTGGCATCGAGGTACACTTCATTTCGGCTTTTACCGGGGAGGGAGTTCCCGATCTCATGGCGGAGGTTTTAAAAGAGCTTGACCGCATTACACCGCAGGAGGAAGTGCCGCAGAGCGAAGAAGAATTTGCCGTCTTTCGTCCGCAGCCGAGAGGCGATAATATTAAAATCTCGCGCGACGGTGATGTTTTTGTTATCGAATACAACAGCCTGGAGCGTATTATCGAAGGAACCGATGTTGCAAATGCGGAAGCGAAGCGCCAGTTAATCGGGCTTTTAAACCGGCCGCAAGTCAGGAAAGCGCTTGACAGAGCCGGCGCCAAACTGGGGGATAAAGTGCGTTGCGCCAGTTTCGAGTGGCGGTGGTGACAGCATGAAATTAGGAGTTCTGGGGGGTACCTTCGACCCGGTTCACAACGGACACCTGATGATAGCCGAGGCAGCCCTCTCGCAGGCAAGTCTTTCGGAAGTACTATTCATACCGGCCGGCCGCCCGCGATTTAAAGACGAGGAATCGGTCACCGCAGCCGGGCATCGCCTTCGCATGGTGGAACTGGCTATCCTTGGTAAGCCCGCATTTCGATTATCTGCCATGGAAATCGAACGGGGAGGGGTAACCTATAGTGTAGATACCCTGAGGGAGCTGAAAAGCGG
>JAAYNN010000049.1 GCA_012520835.1 Dehalococcoidales bacterium | reverse complement strand
TCCTCCAGCCATATTTTGCCGCCGTGTAATTCCACCAGCATCTTGGATAAGGAAAGCCCCAAACCCAACCCTGATTTATTATCCTTCTTTTTATACAACCTGACGTAAGGCTGAAATAAATGCTCCCTATCTTCTTTTGAGACACCATAGCCACTATCGCTGACAGTGGTGATAATGAATCCATTTTCCTCAACGGCCGAAAAGGTGATTTTCCCTCCCCGCGGCGTGTATTTAACGGCATTATCAAACAGATTCAATATCACCTGCCTGATACGCTGTTCATCGGCATAGATCTGCGGCAACGGAGATGGAATATCTGTTTCCAGAGATAAGCCATCGGCAGTTACCAGCGGCATCTCATAATTTATGATATCCGAAAATACCTTATTCAAATCAACCTGAGCGTAGTCCAACGTCAGGGAGGAATGAACTTCTCCCTTGGCAATATCCAGTAAATCATTGATGCGCCGGTAAAGTTCTTTAGCGCCCGAATCGATATTTCTAACATAGCTGATAAGCGGTTCCTGCAGGTCGGTCGATAACATTAAATCTATGGTTGCCAAAAGCGGCGTCAGCGGTGTTTTCAATTCGTGCGCCAGTGCTCGCAAATACCATATCCTTCGTTCCATCTGCTGCTCTAACCGTTGCCTCAGTTCGTATTCGCTGTCATATAACTTTTTCAACTCGATTTGCGCCTGCTTGCGCTGCTCGATTTCCTCTTCCAGCTTGTAGGTTTTTTCATTGACCAGTGCTTCAAGGTGATTCTGGTACATCTTGATTTCATTATCCGTTCTTTTGCGTTCGGTAACATCTCTGTTAAAATGGAAAATCAATCCCCCCATAACATCGATATATTTTACACTGACTGAAATATCGACAATTTGCCCGTCTTTTCGCCGGTGTTTTACTTCGACAAAATGATTTGGTTTCGGCTGGCTATATTTCATCGGTTCCAGCTCCAATTTCATTTGTGCTTTACCGTCAGGTAAAGCCAGCAGCCTGACATCGAGATCATAAAGGCCCATATTCAAAAGTTCTTCGCGGCTGTATCCCGACATATGGCAAAAGGCATCGTTAACATCCAGGATGTTGGACTCCATATCAGTAATAAAGAATCCCTCGGTGGCATTCTGGATCATATATTTATACCACTCGTCTTTAATGCCTTTAATACAATAACAGGCTTTTTCTATCTTATCGCTTTCCATTTTTTATCTTCAATAATTTATTTTTATATTATACAGGTTATTATAAATTACAATTTTTATGAAATCAATGCGGAGTATTCCGCTTCAGATATCTATATAGCCATATTTCCCCTGCCGAGATACTTTGACCATAGAGCGAGTGGTTCATTTTTCCTGTTGCAACAGTCATTGACGAAATACCATTGATATAACTTAAGTGGATATATTGATTGTGCCAATCCGGCATAGAAATCTCTTTCTTCAAGAAGTTAAAATTACAATATTATTAAATAAGCAGGGCTTTCGTATCGTATCGACAATATTTCTGTACTAGAATACAGGTATCTATTAGCTTGGCGTTCAGGTCTACACATGAATTGGGGATTTTCATAGTAGGCAATGCCGGCGTTGGCGATAAAGGCATCGATTTCGCCGAAATGATTCAGGGCCTCATCGAATAATTTATCGACGCCCACACGGCTTGAGAGGTCGATATGCATCTCGGTATAGTCCTTGTTAGAAAGACCGCTATCTTCGTCGG
>JAAYNN010000048.1 GCA_012520835.1 Dehalococcoidales bacterium | reverse complement strand
TGGTCAGCCCTTGTTCTATGTAATAAAACTTCAGCTACAAGAATGTTGTATGGATTATTTGTTTCTCTCCAGGGAAATTGCCTACCATGCTGTTGCCACCATCGAACTAAATCATTCCTAAAGGCTTCAACAGAAAAATCTAATTCATTATCCCATTCATTAACCATACTTACTATATTTTACAGTTTTAATGATTATTTTCCTAAAATCTCCCCGTTAGCGCCCCACCCCCCAATTCTGTATAATATATATCAACTTGCCTCACGTTTCATCCCCCCATGACAGGTAATAATCAGGGAAAGTATTGTTAAAATGATTAATAAACTCTTGGATGGCATCACCAAATACGAAGGCACCAAATTCATGAAGCTGGCAGGGGAGGGGATGGACGACATCTCCCCCGTATCGGACGTAAAGTCGCTGGAGGTGCCCGCCATATACGTCCACGTGCCCTTCTGCCACAAATTGTGCCCTTTTTGCTGCTTTAACAGGTATTTGTTCAAAGAAGACCTGGCAAGGGCTTATTTTTTGGCTTTGAAAACAGAACTGGATATGTACGCCGAGAAGGGCTTCAACTTCTCGGATGTCTATATCGGCGGCGGCACGCCCACCATTTTGATGGACGAACTGCAATCGCTGATTGCCCACCTCAAAAAGTTGTATGACATCAAGCGGGTGTCGGTGGAAACGACGCCCCCGGCCATGACGCCGGAGAATATCGATATCCTGAAAAGCTGCGGCGTCAACCGCGTTTCGATCGGCGTTCAGAGCTTCGACGACAAGGTGCTGGAGGCGATGGGTAGAACCATTGCCACCGGAGACGAAGCCAGAGAGGCGCTTGTGCGCTCGCAGGGGCAGTTCGATACCGTCAACTGCGATTTCATTTTCAACTTCCCCTATCAGCCCATCGAGACGTTTATGTCGGACGTTAAGACGTTCAAGGAATTGAAAATCGACCAGGCCACCTTCTACCCGCTGATGCCTTCGCCCAGAAAGAAGTCCGCCATGGAGAGGAAGTTTGCCAAGGTGGACTTTTCGAGAGAGCCGCAGTTCTATAAAATCCTGCTGGACGAATTGAAAAACGACGGCTATTCCGTTTCGACTGCCTGGTGCTTTTCGCGCGGCAATCACATGATAGATGAATATATCGTCGATTCGCCGGATTACGCCGGGGCCGGGGCGGGCTCGGTGGGGCTCATAAACGGCAATTTCTACGTCAATGCTTTCGCCGTCGAGAACTATATCAAGAAGATTGATAATGACAAATTCCCCATCATCAGGTACCGCAACCTCTCCGAGCGCGAGCATATCTACTACTACTTCCTCACCAAGCTGTTCGGCATGCAGGTCAACAAGGCGCAGTTCAAGAAGGACTTCAATAAGAATATCAACGTGCGTCTCTTCAAGGAACTGGCGGCTATGAAGCTCTACGGGCTTTTGACCGAGGACAAGGAAAACGTTTACGTTACCGACAAGGGGATGTTTTCCGTCAGCATCATGATGAGAAACTTCTTTGCTTCTCTGAACACGCTGCGGGAATACTGCATCAATAACAGGCTGTAGGATGCCCTCATCCGCCTCCCGGTGGGAAAGCTGTCGAGCTTAGCAAGACTGATGAGGGATGTTTTAGCGCCCACCCCAGATGCTTCATTTCGTCCGTCGCGAATTCAGCATGACAGGACGCAGTGGCGACCACGAAAAGCCGCCCGTGTCCTTCGTCGGGGCTAGGGATGCGCGGATATTATCAGGGCACTATCGAAGGATGTTGAGTTCCGTAGTTCGGAACGAAATCCCGACCTGTCGGGATCGAATCCATGGCAGCATCTATTAAATAAGTATGTTTCTTCCGTTCGTTTGACCCTTCGACAGGCTCTGGGCGAACGGAAATCTTAATATCCCCGCAAAGACAACGATAAAAAATAACCCGGGGGCTTATTCCCGGGCTATCTGATTTGACTTAATTAGCGGCTGACTGCCGGCACGGCGCGATTATACGGCTGGGGTGGCTGCTTCCTCGGCAATGCTCCCGACGGAAATGACATACGAATTGACGCTCTCATCTTCCGGCTCCACGAACTTGAAGCGAAACTGCTTGCTTGCGCCGGGATCGATATCCCTGATATAGGCCACCCTGGTGGCGATTTTTTCGTCTTTGACATCCTTGAAGAGGGTGACCACGGCGGCGTCTGCTTTGCCGTCGCTGACATTCTTGAGAACGCCCGAAATCTCCACCGCGCCGTCGAGCGGCTTCATCTCGTGGCTTTTAATCTGCACCTTTTCAATGTCAGTGGTAACCGTCCTGTAAACGGAAAGCCTGTACGTCCTGAACATGCCGGCATCAGGCTTGGCCGGGCTGATTTGAACCGTGCGGCTGCTATCCGGCTTTATTTCGAGTACCTTCTGGCGAACAGTGTCCAGCTCGTTGCCTTCCCCATCCATAAAGACAGCTTCCAGAATAACTGAAGCAAACGTCTTGTCGAAAACATTCCTGATAGAGACATCGATAGAACGACTGAATCCCTCCTCATTCAAGGCATTGCCTTCCGCCAGGGTGTGCGTTATTATTTTTACTTCATCGTTGTCCATAACAACAGGCTCCGGTGTGATAGTCGTTTGAACAGTATTCACCGCGTAGCTCCTGATATCGGCTTCAGTCTTTTGGCATTCCACGCAGAAGTTCCGCATGCCGCCTTTATCGATATCCCCGGTATAATCCTCGACGGTATCGATAACATCACCGGCAGCTCCATAGAAAACGATGTTAAAGACAGCTTTGCCTATGTCCCCGTCTGCAATATTCTTGATAGTAAGCACTACACCGCTGCCTTTTGCCCCGCTTCCCTCTTTTATATAAAGACTGTGTGTGATAATTTCAAGACTCTCATTGCCGGTAGCTACCGGTTCTGGGGGAGCGCAGGGCGCTGCGTCTTCGCCGGCCGTTTCTGCGATTGTATTTGTTTCTTTTATTTCATCTTTCTCAGACAATTCAGTATCCTCCCATGAGTATTTTAAGCGGACCGGAGCGGGATGCAGATAGAAGCCCGGCCGCGATTAAGCATATTTATTTAAGCCGCGGCTATCACATCGGCCTCTACCAGTTCGCCGATATCGATATCGCGTTTTTTAATGAACCTCCCTTCCGGGCAGTCGAAAACTACGGCAAACTTGCACACGGTACCGGGGGCGATATCCTTCAACTCCTGCGTGCGCACCCCGATGCATTCCTCGTTGGCATCCAGATAGTTGACCACTACCACGGCGTCGGTACTGGCGCTGCTGATATTCTTGACCAGCCCGCTCACTTCATCGCGCCCGTCGGGCAGTTTCTTGTATTCATTGCGGCGCAGCTGCACCTTTTCGATATCGGCAGTGACCGTTTTAATTATCTTGATATTGTAGCTCCTGACGACATCCTCTTTGATATTGGTGGTCTGAATCAGGAAGGCGCGGCTGACATCGCGCTGGATATCGATTTCGGTATGTCTAAATGTGGTGATAAAATTACCTGCGGCATCGAAGAGGTCGACCGCGAATATGGCTGAGGCGATATTTTCATCGGAGACATTTCTTACGGCAAGTTCTATACCCGTCTTGAAATGTGTGATACCGACATCAAGCAGCCCGGTGTCCTGAAATTTGTGCCTCATAATTACAATCCTCTGGTCGCCCTCGGCTTCGGGGGGCGGGGTAATCACCATTTCCTTGATATGAACATCGTAGCTGGCAATATCGATAGCGGCAGCCTTGCCGGTTTCGATACGCATGGTATAGGTTTTACCGGCTTCGAAATCGTTTATTTTACGCTCAATGGAATCGACGATATTCCCCTTGGCATCGAACATGACCGCTTCGAATACCAGCCTTCCGATGACTGCTTCGGTCTTATTTTTAAATTCAAACAGTACACCCTTGCCGATACCGGCAACACTGGCCTTTTTAAGCATCAGGCTGTGCGACAGGATTTCTACCTGTTCATTGCCGGAAACAACAGGTTCAGGTGCTTTGCGGGACATTTCGGCAATCTTTTCGGCAG
>JAAYNN010000047.1 GCA_012520835.1 Dehalococcoidales bacterium | reverse complement strand
CTGCAATTCAAGCTGGGTTGCGGACATGTTATTCCCGGATTTGAAGAAGCGGTATTAAGCATGAAGGTCGGTGAAACTAAAACCGTGACTATTCCGGCAGACCAGGCTTATGGGCAAAGGCGTGAAGAACTTATACTGGTAGTCGAAAAGGCGAAAATGCCGTCTGACCTGGATCCGAAAGTCGGAGATAAATTGCAGATGAGACAACCAAAAGGTGCCCCTGTAACAGTAGTTGTAACCGAGATTACCGAGGAAACGATAACACTGGATGCCAATCATGCCCTGGCTGGAAAAGACCTGACTTTCGAACTGACACTGGTGGAAGAGAGCTAGTTATTTGCAGCCATCGGCTGTTTGTTTTCAGCCGGTTTCCTTTCAAACTTGCTGAAAAAAGCCGTGATTCGCTCGATGTATCCTTCCGGGTCGATGCCGAAAGTCTTGGTATGACCGGCATTTGGCACGAACCAGATTTCATCGTTTGGGTTATTGGAAATCTTGTATAATCTTTCAGTTACATCGATCGATACCCAGTCGTCTTTATCGCCCTGTATGAAAAGAATAGGGCATTTTACACTGGCTATTTTATCAGCCGGGTCGGTCCTGCGATAACCATACATGATGCGTGCCATCATCCATATCCCTAAACCGAATAACCGGACGATCGGTTTTGGCAGTTTCGACATAGCAGAACCCTTTTGTGCAAAAACCTTGCTGGTACTGGTAAAACAGCTGTCGGCTACTACTGCATCGACTTCCTCGTTACTGCTGAAAATCACCGTGGCTGCGGCTCCCGCAGATAGTCCGATTAATCCGATTTGCTCATCAGCCCCCTTTTTTTGCCTGACAAAATCTACTGCTCCGCCGATATCCTTTTCGAAGTTTGTGAGTACTATACCGCGTCCTTCCGATTCACCGCGGCCGCGCTGGTCAAAAAAGAGTACATTAAAACCCTTCTCTACGAATCCCTTGGCCATATTAAGGCTGTTAATGCGGTAGTCAACGCGGTTTTGCCGCATGCCGGTAATTAAGATGATGGTAAAAGCCTTTCTTCCGGGCATAAACCAGCCTTTCAGTGTCAGATTATCCTTGCGGCTGGGGAATGAGACATCTTCATATTCAAGCCCGATTGAAGACGGCTTGTCTCTGAGCGGAAGGCGCGGAATACGCACCAGCACAAACGCGGCAAGTGTGGATAATATAATATATACCAGAACGACGATTCCGACTATCGCCCATACAGTGGTTTGGCTCATAGCTTGTCACCAGTCACATATTCAGCGGTACAATCTGTACTTAATAAATCGTAACACTTGCTATGTTTATTGTCCAGTATTGCGGTACCATTGAAAAAACAGTGAAAAGGATCAAATAACAATATTCATCAAAAGAACGCTGATAATAAAAAAGCCCCCGCATTACTACGGGGGCTTGGGCATTTAATCTAAAGCTATCTGAACTACCTGGAAGCCAGTCCGCTCAGCTGGTAGAATTTGCCTTCACTGATGATGGCCGGGGCGATTACCATTTCGGCCTGCTGCAATTCTTTAATGGTGGCTGCTCCGCAAACACCCATAGTCGTGCGCAGGGCGCCGATCAGGTTCTGGCTGCCGTTGGTAATCGAAGACGGTCCGAAAAGAATCTGCTCGTAAGTACTGTTTATACCGACTTTAATCCTGGTACCCCTTGGCAGGGAGGCATGCGGATTGGCCATTCCCCAGTGGTAACCCCTGCCCGGTGATTCCTCGGCCTGTGCCAGTATGGAACCGAGCATAACGGCATCAGCTCCGGCTACGAAAGCCTTGCAGACATCGCCGCCCTTGCGGAAACCGCCGTCGGTTATAATGGGAACATATCTGCCGGATTCTTTCTGATAATCATCCCTGGCGGCAGCGCAATCCATGGTGGCTGTGATTTGGGGAACACCGATGCCGAGTACCTCGCGGGAAGTGCAGGCGGCGCCGGGCCCGACACCAACCAGTACGGCGGCAATGCCGGTTCTCATCAGCTCAATACAGGCGTTGTAGCTGACGCAGTTGCCGACAACTACCGGTATGGGAACGGTATTGCATAACTCCACGAAACTTAGCCCTTTATAACTCTTGGAAATATGGCGGGCGGTGGTAACCGTTGAGGCTACTACCAGTATATCGGCTCCGGCTTCGATGATGGTAGGTAACAATCGCTTGGTATTGGCCGGGGTAACCGAAACGGCGCAGATTCCGCCTTCCTTTTTAATGGCTTTGATGCGTTCCGCTACCAGGTCGTCTCTCATCGGTTGCGAGTAGATTTTCTGCATTAAAGCGGTAATCTGGTCATTGGGAGCCTGAGCGATTTCTTCCAGCACTTCATCCGGTTTTTCGTATCGGGTCTGAATGCCTTCGAGGTTTAATACCGAAAGCCCGCCCAATTTGCTCATAATGACGGCTGTTTTGGGATCGGTCACTCCGTCCATGGCCGAGGCTATTACCGGGATGCCGAATGTAATATCGCCGATTTTAAAATCGATGATGGTCTGGTCGGGATTTAGCGTTACGTCTCCGGGGACGATAGCGACTTCATCGAAACCGTAAGCACGGCGCAACTCTTTATACCGGGGTGTGCTCATTTCTTTTTCCTCCTTAATACAAAATACGATAATGGCTTAAACTGGTTGATAAAGAAGATTAATAGATGTCCTATTAAATATAATTGATTATTATAGCATAATCAATAAGAGATCTGCATACCTTTTCTAGACTATGAAAAGCGATTACGTTATAATATGAAAAATTAAGGAAGACAAGCATAAATGCCTAGCCTGTATATAGTGGCGACTCCCATAGGAAACCTTGAAGATATTTCCCCGCGAGCTGTCAGGATTTTGCGTGAAGTAAAACTTATCGCTGCCGAAGACACGCGTAAAACCAGGGTACTTCTGGATAAATATGAGATAAAAACCCCCTTAACGAGTTACTACGAACACAATAAAATAGATAAACTGGACTATCTCCTGAAGCAGCTTCAGGAGAAGGATCTTGCCATTGTATCCGAGGCGGGCATGCCGGGCATCTCCGACCCCGGCTATGAACTGGTTGCTGCCGCTATCGAAAAGGGTTTTATGGTAGTGCCGATACCCGGCCCTTCGGCGATTATCACCGCCTTGGCTGTTTCCGGGTTGCCGACCGACAGGTTCATCTTTATCGGCTTTTTGCCGCGCAGAATCGGTG
>JAAYNN010000046.1 GCA_012520835.1 Dehalococcoidales bacterium | reverse complement strand
TCGCTTTCATCATTCGTGCTGCTGCTGCAGCGTCGGCACAGCGCAGAGTATTGCTATTTATACCCTGTTTTATCGTCTCTATCTTCATTAGCGGGGCAGCTATGCCGCCGATTGCGACAGTATGGGCAAAAATATCGACGCCGATTGTTTTCAAAAGGGCGCGGGCAACAGTACCGGCAGCTACGAAGCCTGTCGTAATTCGGCCTGAAAAACGCCCGCCTCCGCGGTAGTCTGCAAATCCACCGTATTTCACGTAAGCCGTGTAGTCGGCATGTCCCGGTCTGGCCTTAAATTGCATAATTTCATAATCAGCAGACCGGGAATCTTTATTCCACACCGCCAGGCATATCGGTGCGCCTGTGGTGTACCCGTTGAAAATACCGGAGAGGATTTCTACTTTATCCTCCTCCATGCGCGGTGTTGAAGCGGCGCTACGGCCGGGTTTGCGCCTGTCCAGTTCGGATTGGATATCCGATTCATTTATAGGTAATCCAGCCGGGCAGCCGCCGATAAGAATTCCGATCAGTTTACCGTGGCTTTCACCGAAACTGGTTATAGTGAAAATCCTGCCAAGGCTGTCAGACATTTTAATCCACCTTTGCCCCGATGCTTTCCAGAGTTTCCCAGAAATGGGGGAAGGTCTTATTAACACATTCTGCGCCCTCGATAACGGTATCCCCGACAGCCGCTCCCAGCAGGCTGAACGCCATGGCAATACGGTGGTCTCCGAAGCTGTCTATGGTTGCTCCGACCGGCTTGCCGCCGTTAATGATAAGCATATCATCGTTTTCGGTTACCGGTATCTGCATTTTTTCCAGCCCCTCTTTGACAGCAGTGACGCGGTTGGATTCCTTGAATCTGGCACGGCGAATGCCGTAAAAGCGGCTTTGACCGTTAGCCAACGCTGCTACTACGGCCATGGTCGGCAGCAGGTCGATGCTGTCGGTTAAATCTGCCCTGATGGGTTTTAAGTTGGAACGGCTGGTGGTAATCATATCCTTTTTGGCGATAATAGATGCTCCCATTTTACTCAGCAGGTTTAGAATTACGCGGTCTCCCTGCAAGCTGTTCAGGTTAAGGCCGGTCGCCTCCGTGCTGCCCGCTATGGCTCCTGCCGCTAAAAGATATGAGGCGGTCGACCAGTCTGCTTCAACTGTATAGTCGGCCGGTTTATATTGCCGAAAGTCTCCGGTAAAGAATTGCAAAGTAGGGGAGGCAATAATATCGATGCCGAATTCTTTCATGCAGCCGAGTGTCATTTCTATGTAAGGGCCTGATTCCGGGGGGGTAGTGATGCGGATATTTAAGCCTGCTTCAGCCAGGGGGCACAGGAAAAGCAGGCCTGAAATGAACTGGGAACTGACATCTCCGGTCAAGCTGACGTTGCCGCCCAGGAATTTGCCCTCGTCGACAACAACTACCGAATCTTCCATGCGGCATTTAACCTTTAATTTATTCAGCGCGGCAACCAGCGGCTCGATAGGGCGTTTGGCAAGTGAAGGGCTGGGAACAAGCCGGCATTTGCCCGGGATAATGGCTGAAAGACATGCCATAAAGCGCATGGTTGCCGCGGAATCCCGGCAATAAATATCGCCATCGGGTGCGTGAAAACGCCCGCCCTGTACTTCCCAACAGCCGTCGTTTTTTTGAATCTTGATGCCGACTGTTTCAAGCGCCTGGCTGGCGGCTTCCGTATCGTCCGATATCAGTGGATTGATAATGCGGCTTTTGCCTTTAGCCAGAGCGGCACACATCAGGCTGCGAATGGTGTAACTTTTAGAAGGGGGAACCGCCACCTTTCCGCGTAACTCGCTTTTACTTATCTTTACTCTCATAGCTCTTAATCCTATCTATTATTAAATCTGCGGTGGCTTCAATCCCGATGCTTGAAGAATCTACTGTAATGTCCGCCGACCTGTCATAAAACGGTTGCCGGAAAGCCATCAATTCCCTGATGGTCTGTGCTTTGTCCGGGCTGTTTGTTAGTAAAGGCCTGACACCGGTACCGGCACAGACCCTTTTGGCAATGACATCGAATGTTACCGTCAGTAAAACGACAACAGCCTTTTTCTTGAGCCTGTCGATATTTATCTTATTTAATACTATGCCGCCGCCGCAGGCAATAACCTGATTGTCATTTTCGGCTATCTCTCTGGTGACATCGATTTCCAGTTGCCGGAAAGCGATTTCGCCGTCATCTCTAAAGATGTCGGCGACACTCTTGCCTGCCCTTTGTTCAATCAGAACATCCATTTCAACTAGGGTCTTACCCAGTTTACTGGCAAGCGCCCTGGCGATGGTGGTCTTGCCTGTGGCCATAAAACCTATCAACGCAATATTCGTTTTCATAATTATTATCGAAGTTGATATACCATATATTAATATACTAAATAGGGAGTATTTTAACAAACCGGCAGACTGCTTAATACAATTCTAAACATCAATTGTTACCAGATTGTAACCAGAATATAATGCGATGGTCATATTCAAGCAGGCTCTTTTAAAAGTTTAATGGCCGTATTTTTCATGGTGGTCAGCGGGGCTTCGACGCCGGTCCATAGCTGGAAAGCCAGAGCCCCCTGCCATACCAGCATATCAAGTCCGCCGATGGCTGTTGCCCCTGCCTCTTCAGCATCTGAAATCAATCTTGTTTTTTCCGGATTGTAAATTACATCGAAAACTACCATTTCCGGTCTCAATAGTTTCTGCGGTACGAGCGTCATGTCTGCATCCGGGTTCATGCCGATACTGGTGGCATTGATAAGGATATCGGCCTGCCGTAGAGATTGTTTCAGGTTGGTCTCGTTCAATTCAATGGCCTGAATATTGCTTTTTGTATAGCCGTATATACTTTTCGCCAGTTTAGCGGCATATTCCAGCGATTTGCTGCGGCTGATTATATCGATATCTGCGCCCTTTTCGGCAATTATAAAGGAAATGGCACGGGAAACCCCTCCGGCACCGAGTATCACCGCTTTTTTACCCGATGGGTCGATCCCTTTTTCCTCCAGTGCCCTGAGAAAACCTGCCGCATCTGTATTGCAGCCCTTGAGCCGCCCGTTATCATTTACAATAGTGTTGACCGCCCCTATCTTTTCAGTCGTAGCTTCCAGTTCGTCCAGAAGAGGTATAACAGCAGCCTTGTGCGGGATGGTCACGTTAACCCCGCGTAAATTGAGGCTTCTGATTGCCTTTACAGCTCCGGCCAGATTTTTTTCTGATACCCGAAAGGGCAGGTAAATGTAATCCAACTCCATTTTTTTAAAAGCGGCGTTATGCATAGCCGGGGAAATGCTGTGTTCTACCGGGTCGCCGAAAAGTCCGCAGATGCGGGTATGGGCAGTAAGTTTTTGTATCATGGCTTTACCATCCGGTATATCTCGTACAGTTCTTTTACAGTTAGCTGTCCTTCAGCCGATTCCGTTCCTTTTGAGATGGCGGCATAGGTAAAATCGCCTCCGGTCAGCGGGCAAAGGATACGGCTGGCAAGCCCCTTTTCGCCCATGGCAAAAGCGACAATCCTCTTTTCCGGGAACTCGTGAATCAAACGTAAAACAGTCCAATTATCCTCGGCTTTATTGGCAAATGTAACTACCTTGCAGGTATCGGCGCCGGCGGCAATCTGTCTCGATACTATATCTTTCAAGGCATCCAACTGCGGCGTCTCTTTAAAGTTATGCCATGATATCAGACATTCGGCTTTTGTTTTAATAGCGGGGACTATATCCTTCAAGCCGGGAGTGGCTAATTCAAGGTCGATTATAGCGGCTCCCGCTTGGAGCGCCTTCAGCAGTTCCTTAATCCTCAAATCCTCACTGTCCTGCCAGTTGCCGCCTTCTTCTCTGCGGCGGTTGCAGGCCAGCCATGGTTTTTGAAGGTTGACTGCCGTCTTCTGCCAGTCTTTGCCGATCAGGTCGATGCGCACCTCGAATAAATCCGCCATAGCGGCAATTTGCGAAGTGTCCGTATCTTTGCCTGTAATAACTGCGCAGATATGTCTCTGTTTCATTTATCTTCCTACGGCATTCCTGATGGTAGGGATATCGATCTGGTCGGTCAGATAAAAACCCCCGATACCCTTTGGCAGGGCAAACCTGGTTTTTCCATCCGCATTCTTTTTATCATGCTTTATCGCTTCAAGTATCATGTCGCTATCCATGTCCGGGACTTCTGTCGGCAGGCCGGCATCAACCAGGAGTGTTTCAAGGATTGACAGTTCATCTTTTTCGAAGATTCCCATGCTGGCGGCAATTTTGGCTTCAGCCACCATTCCGATCGCCACTGCCTGTCCGTGAGCGATTTTAAATTTAGATACTGTTTCAACGGCATGCCCGATGGTATGTCCGAAATTGAGAATATTTCTTAATCCGGTATCCCTTTCGTCCTGCATTACCACCAGTGCCTTGATGGAAGCCGCACGCAAAACCATTTTTTCTATCGTTTCTTCGTCACGGCCGACAATCTTATCGAGGTTTTGCTCGATAAAGACAAAGAAATCCCTGTCCCTGATTACGGCGCTCTTGATAACTTCAGCCATGCCGTTGGCAAATTCCTTCTGCGGCAGGGTTTTCAGGGTAGCCGTATCTGTAATAACCATCTTCGGCTGATAGAAGGCACCTATTTTGTTTTTGAGCTTCCCGTGGTCTACCGCCGCTTTGCCGCCGATGCTGCTATCCACCTGGGCCAGCAGGGTGGTGGGAACATGTATCAGCGGCACACCGCGCATATAGGTTGCCGCTACAAAACCGGCCAGGTCTCCGATGACGCCGCCGCCAAGCGCCAGTATGGCTGTGCTGCGTTCGGCAAAACACTCTGTCAGTTCCTCATATAATTTGCCGGCAGAATCCAGTGTTTTATATTTCTCTCCATCCGGTACTGTCAGCAGGGTGACAGCGTATCCGCTGTTAGACATGATTTCTTTCAATCTGCTGCCGTACAGTTTATCTACCGTCGGATTGGTAATGATGACGTACTTTTTTACCGGGAAAGCCTCTGCAAGTATGTCGGCAGCCTGCTCAAGTAAACCGCTGCCGATAAAAATATGGTAGCTCCTCTCTCCCAGTTCTATCTTTAAAGATTCCATTTAACTGCTTTTCTTCCTGTAATCGTTAACTATCCTGCTTATGCGCAGCGAAGCATCGATAACATCTTTCAGTTCATCCGGTGTTATCATCTGCTTGGCATCCACTATGGCTTCCTTGGGATTGTAATGCGTCTCGATAACCAGCCCGTGAGCACCGCCGGCAATGGCGGCGCAGCTTAAATCGAATATCAGGTCGCGGCGACCGGCAGCGTGGCTGGGGTCTACAATAATCGGAAGGTAGGTCTCATTCTTGATAACAGGTACGGCACCCAGGTCTAGGATATACCTGGTATAGCTGTTGCCCTTGCCGACAGGCACAATGCCGCGTTCGCACAGGATAACATCCTTATTACCCTCGGCAATGATATATTCAGAAAAAGAGAGGAACTCCTCGACGCTGGCGCCGAAATGTCGTTTTAGAAGCACCGGTTTGCCGGTCTTGCCGACCCGGCTCAAAAGGTCCTGGTCGTACATATTCCTGGCGCCGATTTGCATTATATCTACATATTCGGCGACCAGTTCTGTTTGAGCTTCACCCCTGACCTCGGTCATCACCGGCATACCGTACTGATGTCCGGCAGCGCGCAGCCACTGTAGTGCTTCTCTGGCTTCGGCTTCACCCCGTGAACCCAGCCCCTGGAAGGAATGCACCGAACTCCTCGGCTTATATATTCCTCCTCTCAGGATTTTAGCTCCGGCCGCCTTAACTTCTTTAGCGATGCGGAAAATCTGCTCTTTGCTTTCCACGGCACAGGGTCCGGCCATGATGACCGGTTCGTCTCCGCCGATAAGAACATCGCCCACTTTAACGATGCGGCTCTTTTCTTTGGCGATAAATTGTTTGCTGTAATCGCGGCTGATGAGTTTATACGGGATTTCTACCGCTATGACTTCTTTTACCCCGGGCATCAGCGCCAGATTAGAAAACGATATCTTTCTTTCATCTCCGATAAGCCCGATAATCGTCAGAAAATCGCCCTGCAAAACATCGGCCCTTAATCCATGTTTTTTAATCTCATCGACGACATCCTTAATCTGTTCCTTTGTAGCGCCTTTTTCCATTAATATCATGTCCGTTGTTCCCCCTGTCTATTCTATATCTATCAGCGGATTAAATCCATACTACATAATAAAAAATCCTCCCGCCGGGAGGATTTTTTAGATTTACTTATGAATTCTTGGTTTAGCAGAACAATCAAATACCCCCCCGGGTGCCCTTTCGGCACCAGATAAACATATAATAATATGTATAGTAAGCGGAGGTATTCTTATTGAACATAGTTTTATTCTGCTTTACGAATTTATCTATGGGAAATATAACACTGCAAAAAACATTTGTCAAGGAAGGATATTTTCTGCTATGATGTCTGATAATTATTTATAAAAATTTACGAGCTCAAGGTTATTGACACAGGGTTCATTCCTGTGTTAGACTTAAGTGCTGTTGCTAGCCACCTCAGCATTTGTAATTGGCTGGATAGATTTCTGGCCGATTCGATTGGCGAGTAAAGGATGAGCCAAAAGCTCATCCTTTGAAATTGTTTGGCTAAGGGGGAAAAGTTGCCCACAGTAAATCAGTTAGTAAGAAAAGGACGCGTAAAGGGTACTAAGAAGACCAAGACACCGGCTCTTAGATATACCTATAATTCATTGAAGAACAGGATGGTTAAGGGGAAAGGTTCTCCTCAGAAACGCGGTGTTTGCGTTCAGGTTAAAACCACTACTCCTAAAAAACCGAATTCTGCTTTACGCAAAATTGCCAGAGTAAGGCTTTCCAATCATATGGAAGTCACAGCTTATATTCCCGGCGAGGGTCATGAGCTGCAAGAGCATTCTGTAGTACTTATTCGTGGCGGACGCGTTCCGGATTTACCCGGTGTCCGCTATCATATTGTTAGAGGGACGTTGGATACCAGCGGCGTAGCTAACCGCAAACAGGGCCGCAGCAAATACGGCAGCAAGCGGGAAAAGAAAGCTAAGGGAGCCTAATTAGGAGGAAACATGCCAAGGCGGGCAATTGTTAAGAGAAAAGAAGTTCAGCCTGATTCCAAGTTTAACAACGTAATGATAAGCAGGCTGGTAAATAAGGTAATGATCGGCGGCAAAAAAACTATCGCTGAGCGGGTGGTTTATGATGCGCTTGATATTATAAGCGAGCGTGAGGGCAAGGAACCTGTTTCCGTTATGGAAATGGGTCTTCGCAATGCTACGCCGTTACTGGAGGTAAAGCCTCGCCGTGTCGGCGGTGCTACCTACCAGGTTCCGGTGGAAGTCCGCCCCGGCCGCAATACGGCTCTTGCTATCAGGTGGATATTAAAGTCAGCCAGGGCAAGGTCCGGCAAATCGATGGCCGAAAAACTGGCAGCGGAACTTATAGATGCCTCGAAAGGGCAGGGCGCCGCTGTAAAGAAGAGAGAAGATACACATAAGATGGCGGAAGCCAACAGGGCTTTTGCTCATTACAGATGGTGATGATTTGGGGATTGCAACCACAGCAGGTAACAAAGAAGAAATAAATAAAGAACAGACGACAACGGAACAAAAAAAAGGAACCACAGGCATGTCTTCCAGAAGTTTTCCTTTAGATAAAATACGTAATATAGGGATTATAGCCCATATCGATGCCGGTAAAACCACCGTCACCGAGAGGATACTCTATTTTACTCATAAGACTTATAAAATCGGCGAAACCCACGAGGGGACTGCCGTGATGGATTGGATGGAACAGGAACGTGCCAGGGGTATTACCATTACCTCTGCTGCCACTACCTGCCACTGGAAGGATATTCGTATCAATATTATCGATACTCCGGGGCATGTCGATTTCACAGCTGAAGTGGAGCGCAGTCTCAGGGTGCTCGATGGCGGTGTAGTGGTCTTCGACGGTGTGGCCGGAGTCGAGGCTCAATCCGAAACAGTCTGGAGACAGGCAGACAGGTATCATGTCCCCAGGGTCTGTTTCGTTAATAAAATGGATAGAATCGGGGCAAACTTTGAGCGCTGTGTCTCAATGATTAAGGACCGGCTGAAAGCCAGGCCCCTTGTGATACAATTGCCGATGGGCAAAGAGGACACCTTTAAAGGTGTTATCGATGTTATTGAAGGCAAGGCCTGGTTCATGAGCGGCAAGGCCGACGATGAACCTCAGGAAGTAGAAATTCCTGAAAACGAGAAAACACACCTTGAAAGATACCGGCATGAATTGATAGAAGGGCTTTCCGAATTCGACGATAATATAATGAACTTATATCTGGATGGAGCTGAAATTTCGGGCTCGGATATCAAGGCCGCTATCAGAAGAGTGACGCTGGCAAATAAAGCGATTCCGATTTTATGCGGCAGCGCTTTAAAAAATAAAGGTGTTACATTACTCTTAGACGCTGTACAGGCCTATTTGCCATCTCCTCTGGATATGCCGCCTGTAGCCGGTAAAAAACCATCGACAGGCGAGGAAGTGATTTGTCCTGTAGATGATAACGCGCCGTTTTCGGCGCTGGCTTTTAAGGTTGTAGCCGATCCTTTTGTCGGACGACTGGTTTACCTGCGGGTTTATTCCGGCAAGATAAAAGCGGGAGCACAGGTTTACAACTCAACACGCGGCAATAAAGAGCGTATCGGACGCCTGTTGATAATGCATGCCAACCGGCACGAAGAAATTGACGAGACGGATACAGGGACTATTGTGGCCGCTATGGGGCTCAAAGATACCTTTACCGGTGATACCCTGAGCGATATGACAAATCAGGTTTTGCTGGAAACCATTAAATTCCCGATTCCGGTAATCTCGATTGCCATCGAGCCCAAAACAAGGGCTGACAGGGATAAATTGGGCGAAGCATTACAGAAGATGGCAGAGGAAGACCCTACTTTTAAGGTTAAATACGATGAAGAAACCGGGCAGACGATAATTTCCGGCATGGGAGAACTCCACCTGGAGGTTATTGTCAGCCGTTTATTGAGCGAGTATAAAGTTGAAGCCCAGGTCGGGCAGCCGAGAGTTGCCTACAAGGAAACTATTTCTGCGCCTGTTAAGGCGGAAGGCAAGTTCGTCAGGCAGTCCGGCGGTCATGGCCAATACGGACATGTACGTATTGAGATGGAGCCGCTGGAACGCGGCGCCGGATTCCAGTTTATGGATACCATTAAAGGCGGCGTGTTATCGAAGTCATTTATTGTAGCCGCCGAACAGGGCATTCGTGAAGCTGTTGAAACCGGCGGAGTGGCTGGTTATCCGGTCATCGATGTCAAGGTAACGCTGTATGACGGCAGTTACCACGAGGTGGATTCTTCCGAAATGGCTTTCAAGATGGCCGGTTCCATGGCTTTCAAAGATGGTATTAAAAAGGGCAATCCGATAATACTGGAACCCTTAATGAAATTGGAAGTGGTTACTCCCGGGCATTACCTCGGCGATATCATCGGGGATATCAATTCGCGCAGGGGTAACGTGGAAAATATCGAGACATTCGGGGATACCATGACCGTTCGCAGCCATGTTCCTCTGTCAGAGGTATTCGGTTATACTACCAGCCTCAGGTCAATGACACAGGGCAGGGCGACTCATTCAATGGAATTCTACCGGTATCAGGAGATGCCGGCTCAATTAGCCAGCGAGTTAAAATCTAAACTCGCCGGAGAAAGTTAGCTAGATCTGGAGCAAAATATAAATGGCAAAACAGAAAATTAGAATTAAGCTGAAGGGTTTCGATCATAAAATACTGGATCAGGCAGCGCAACAGATCGTCGGCGCCCTGGAGAGAACCGGGGCAGTAACCGTCGGGCCGGTTCCTCTGCCTACGAGAATCAAAAGGTTTTCTGTTATCCGCTCGTCTTTTATCGACAAGGATTCGCAGGAAGCCTTTGAAATGAGAACTCACAAGAGATTGATAGACATAGTCGAAACCACCTCCAAGACCATAGATGCTCTGACAAATTTAAATTTACCGTCAGGCGTTTCTATCGATATTAAATTGTAGAAGAGTAATAATTATGATTGATGGAATTATCGGACGCAAATTAGGGATGACCCAGCTGTTCAGGGAAGACGGAGTAGCCGAGGCGGTTACCGTTATCGATGCCAGTCCCTGTGCTGTGGTGCAGATAAAAACCACCGCCAAGGAAGGCTATAATGCCGTCCAGCTTGGATACGGAAAGGCGAAAAAACTGACTTCTCCTGCTAAGGGACATCTTAAGGGAACCGGTGAGTTTGACTGCCTTCGGGAATTCAGAATGGATGATATCGAGGGCATCAACGTCGGCGATAAAGTCGATGTCAGCATATTCCAACCGGGAGATATCGTAGATGTCACCGGAATATCCAAGGGCAAGGGTTTTGCCGGTGTTATGAAACGCCATGGGTTTCATGGCGGCCCCAAGACTCACGGCCAATCCGACAGGTGGAGGGCGCCCGGTGCTATCGGGGCTGGTACTACTCCGGGAAAAGTGAGAAAAGGTATGCGCATGGCAGGGCGTATGGGGAATCAAAGGGTTACGGCTCGTAATCTGGTGGTTGTCAAAGCCGACGCCGAACGCAATATTCTGGTTGTCAGGGGTGCTGTTCCCGGTGCGAATAATGGAATAATACTTATAGGGAAATCAGGGAAATAAGATATGCAGATTCCAGTTTACAGTATGGCAGGGGAAATAATTAAACAAATCGATGTCAGCGATGATGTTTTTTCAGTGCCTTTTAACGAGGCAGTAGTGCATCAGGCTGTTGTCAGGCAGTTGGCCAATGCCCGTCAGGGTACGGCGTGTACTAAAACGCGCGGTGAGGTAGCCGGAAGCACCAGGAAGCTCTATCGCCAGAAACATACGGGTAGCGCTCGTGCCGGCGATGTCAGGTCACCGCTGCGTCGCGGAGGCGGCACAATGTTCGGGCCGAAACCGAGGAGCTACCGGCAGGCCATGCCGAAGAAAATGCGCCGACTGGCTATCAGGAGTGTGCTCTCGGCTAAACTCAAGGAAAACGAACTGATTGTTCTGGAGACACTTGATTTCGCCGAGCCGAAAACCAGGGAAATGGCAAAGGTATTATCCGCTTTAAATATCAATAAATCGGCTCTGGTTGCTACCAGTGAAATGAATTTAAATGTTATTAAATCGGCGCGCAATATTCCCGATGTTAAAATGGTGCCCGCCAATCTTTTGAATGTTGTCGATATGACTTCCCACAAAATACTGTTACTGACCGAAGCGGCTATCCGCCAGGTTGAGCAGTTATGGGGCAAGGAGGGCGAATAAGCATGCATTTATACGAGGTATTACGTGAACCGGTGATAACTGAAAAAGGCACGATATTACAGGCTGAAGGCAAGTATGTTTTTAAAGTAGCCTATAAAGCTACCAAACCGCAGATTAAGCAGGCTGTCGAAGCCGCCTTCAAAGTTAAGGTTGTATCTGTAAACATAATAAGGGTATCCGGCAGGCTGAGAAGAATGGGCAATCGCATCGTTACCGAACCTGCCTGGAAGAAAGCTATCGTTACTCTTCAGCCCGGTGATAAGATAGAACTATTCGAAGGTGTTTAAGGAGATTATATAAGTGGCACTTAAATCATATAATCCAACTTCCCCGGGCAGACGCAACATGACCGGAGCCAGCTTTGAGGAAATTACCAAGAGCAGGCCCGAAAAGTCGCTGTTATTGTCCGTGAAGAGGAGTGGAGGAAGAAATAACCAGGGAAAAATAACTGTCAGACATCGCGGCGGCGGCGCAAAGCGACGTATCCGCATTGTCGATTTCAAAAGAGATAAAATCGGAATACCCGGCAGAGTAGCTGCTATTGAATACGATCCGGGTCGTTCGGCTTATTTGGCATTGATATTTTATGCGGATGGCGAAAAGAGGTATATCCTTGCCCCCACCGGTCTTGGCGTCAACGATGTCATCAACACTGGTGAAGGCGCCGAGTTCAAGCCGGGTAATGCCATGCCGCTTAAATTTATGCCGGGCGGCACCATGGTTCATAACATTGAAATGGTAGCCGGCGGAGGTGCCAAAATGGTACGCAGCGCCGGAGCGGCAGCCCAGCTTATGGCAAAAGAAGGGGACTATACTCTATTGCGTTTGCCTTCCGGTGAAATGCGCCGTGTCAGCAGTGATTGCATGGCAACCATCGGACAGGTCGGTAATATAGAGCATCAGAACATTAAACTGGGCAAAGCGGGCAGGAAACGCCTGATGGGCTGGCGCCCGAGTGTCAGGGGTTCGGTTATGAGTCCGCGTGACCATCCGCATGGCGGCGGTGAAGGCAAATCGCCTATCGGCATGCCCGGTCCGAAGACTCCCTGGGGTAAACCGGCTCTGGGTTACAGAACCAGGAAAGCCAAATCTTCTGATAAGATGATTGTTAAACGTCGAGGTAAATAAGAAAGATGTCTAGATCAATAAAAAAGGGGCCTGCAGTTGATGCCAAACTGATGAAGAAGGTTGAAGCGGCAAATGCCTCGAAACAAAAAGTACTGATAAAAACGTGGGCACGCAGCTCGACTATTCTGCCAGAAATGGTGGGATTGAACATAGGTGTGCACGACGGCAGAAGGCATGTCCCCATCTTCATAACGGAAAATATGGTCGGACATAAACTGGGTGAATTTGCGCCGACGAGAACCTTCAGAGGGCATGTATCTAAAGCAGATAGAGCTATAAAAAAATAATTGAGTTAAGGTTATAAACAGGGTTTAAATATGAGAATTAAAGCAGTATCCAAGAATACCGGGTTATCGCCTCGTAAAGTGAGGCTGCTTATCGATATGGTGCGAGGTAAGAAGGTTGAGGATGCCCTTAACATACTGAAGTTTGCACCGACACCGCAGGCGAGGGTAGTAGCCAAAGCTGTAAAATCAGCGGCAGCCAATGCCGAGAATAATTACCATCTGGACCCTGCGGAATTAAAGGTCGTCACTATATACGCGGATGAAGCACAGAACATGCGAAGATTTCGCGCATCGGCTAGAGGAAGGGCAGCGCGCTTTAAGAGAAGATCTAGCCACATTACCGTCATTGTTGCGGAGCAGGAGGCTTAATGGGACGTAAGGTTCATCCATTCGGGTTTAGAATTGGTACCACTCGTGATTGGCAGGCTAAATGGTATGCCGATAGACACTATGCGGATTTCTTGCAGGAAGATATTAAAATCCGCCAGGCCGTTCGTGACAAATATTCCGAAGCCGGGGTTTCGCTGGTAGAAATTGAACGCCAGGCGAGCAAAGTGGCGGTAACGATATTTACCGCACGTCCGGGTATCGTTATCGGGCGCGGCGGGCAGAGAGTAGATGAAGTCAGGCGGTTTTTGGAATCATTGATTGATAAAAAGATACAGCTTAATATTCAGGAAATCAGGCAGCCCGAACTGGATGCTTATCTGGTAGCTCGGTCTATTGCTGAACAAATCGAGCGGCGTATCGCTTATCGCCGTGCTATGAAGCAGGCTATCTTTCGTACCTTGCAGGCCGGTGCCCTTGGTATTAAAATTAAATGCTCGGGCAGGCTGGCGGGTGCTGAAATTGCCCGCAGCCAGACGATGCATCAGGGCAGGGTGCCTCTACATACTTTGAGAGCAGATATCGATTATGGATTAACCGAAGCTCATACCACCATGGGACGTATAGGTGTAAAGGTATGGATTTACCGGGGAGATATTCTTCCTGAGATTGCCAGCACGGCAGAAGAATCCCCCTTCGGCATTATCGGTGAAACCGTTAGCGAGGAAGAAAGTATTATTGCTGAGACGCCCGTTGAAACCGTAGCGACAGAAGAAGAGAAACCGAAAGCCAAACGGATGACGAAGGCTAAAGCGACTGAGAAGGCTGAAGAGCTTGAAGAAGAAGCAGTTGAAGAAGCGCCGGTTGCAGAGGCAGCAGAAGTAGAAAAACCGAAAGCCAAACGGGTGACGAAGGCTAAAGCGACTGAGAAGGCTGAAGAGCCTGAAGAAGAAGCAGTTGAAGAAGCGCCGGTTGCAGAGGCGTCGGAAGAAGAGAAACCGAAAGCCAAGCGGGTGACGAAGGCTAAAGCGACTGAGAAGGCTGAAGAGTCTGAAGAAGAAGCAGTTGAAGAAGCGACGGTTACAGAGGCGGCAGAAGAAGAGAAACCGAAAGCCAAACGGGTGACGAAGGCTAAAGCGGCTGAAAAGGCTGAGGAGTCTGAAGAAGCAGTTGAAGAAGCGCCGGTTACAGAGGCGGCAGAAGTAGAAAAACCGAAGGCAAAACGGAAGACCAAAGCTGAAGAAGCAGAGGAAGAAATAGCCGAAAAGCCGGTCAAGAAAGAAAAAAAGAAGGATGCGGCCGAAGAGACAGTTGAAAAACCGGTCAAGGCAAGAGCAAAGAAAAAGGAAGCAGATGAAGAGGCTTAGCCTCGGAATCTGATAGATAAAGGGGAGACCAATGTTACAACCGAAACGGGTTAAATACCGAAAGAGTCATAAAGGGCATCGCCGGGGCAGGGCTCACGCCGGGGTGACGGTTTTATTCGGTGATTTTGGATTGCAGGCAGTAGAGCCGGCGTGGATTACAGCCAGGCAGATTGAAGCTGCCAGACGCGCTATAGTTCGTTCTATTCGTCGTGGAGGCAAGGTATGGATTCGTATTTTTCCGGATCATCCCGTTACTGCCAAACCGGCGGAAACTAGGCAGGGAGGCGGTAAAGGTTCTCCCGACCATTGGGTAGCTGTCGTCAGGCCGGGCAGGGTACTGTTCGAGATGGGTGGCGTGTCTGAAGAAGTCTCCAAGGAAGCGATGCGTCTTGCAGCCCATAAATTACCGCTTCGTACCAAGTTCATAGCAAAGGAAAGCGTTATTGAGCCTGCCAGCAACTCTGAAGAAAAGGAGTTAACATAAATTGAAAGCTAAGGAATTACGAGCTCTCGGGGACGAGGAATTGAAAAAGAAGTTGGATGAGGCTTATAAAGAGTTCTTCTCCCTGCGTTTCAAGACTGCAACCAGGCAGCTCAAGAACCATCGCGAGCCCCCCAGGGCTAAAAAAGAAATTGCTCTGTTAAAAACAATTATACGTGAAAGGGAACTGGGGATAAGGTAGGAAAGTCCTATGGAAACTAATAGAAAAATCAGGGTAGGTCATGTAATCGGCGTTAAGATGGATAAAACGGCGGTAGTTGCGATCGAGACATTGAAGCGTCATCGGTTATATGGCAAGACAATAAGGAGAGTCGTAAAATATAAGGCTCACGACGAAAACAATACATGTAAACTGGGCGACAAGGTAAAAATAATCGAAACACGCCCGCTCTCCAGGGAAAAAAGATGGAGGGTGTCGGAAATAATAACCAGGAAAGAAGTAGCTGAGGTTAAACCTCAGGAAATAATCTAAAAGGGATATACTTAGATGATTCAAATCTATACCAGGCTTAAAGTTGCAGATAATACCGGTGCCAGACAGCTGATGTGTATCAACGTACCGGGTGGTACGGGGAAAAAATATGCTGTAGCCGGCGACATCATCGTCGCAACGGTTAAAAAATCGATTCCCGAAGCTCAGGTGAAAGCGGGGGAAGTGGTTAAGGCGGTGGTGGTGCGCTGTGCATGTCCGTACAGGCGCCCGGATGGTTCATATATAAAATTCGATGAAAATGCGGCAGTTATACTTGCTGATGAAAGTAATCCCAAAGGGACCAGAATCTTTGGCCCGGTAGCCCGGGAACTGAGAGATAAGAATTTTACCAAGATTATCTCGCTGGCACCCGAGGTATTATAGGGAGTTATTTGTAGAGATGAATATCAGGAAAAACGATACGGTTCTGGTAATTGCCGGAAAAGACAGGGGTAAAAAAGGAAAGGTCAGATTTGTCTTTCCCAGGAAAAAGCGCATCATCGTAGAGGGTGTAAACTTTATAAAAAGACATAAGCGTCCGACCGGTCAGGCCAGACAGGCCGGAATTATTGAACGTGAAGAATCAATTGATATTTCTAATGTCATGCTGCTTTGCGAGAAATGCCATAATCCGGCGCGTGTCGGTTATAAAACCCTGGAGGATGGCAAGAGGGTTCGTTGTTGTAAATCCTGCCAGGAGGTGATTGATTAAATGGCGGCACTGAAAGAGAAATTTAAGAACGAGATCGTTCCCGGATTGATGGAACGATACGGATATGCCAATATTATGCGTGTTCCGCGCCTTGAGAAGGTTGTGATAAACATTGGTATGGGTGAAGCTATTGCCAATGCCAAGGCGATGGAAGCTGCCGAAAGAGATCTGGCAGCCATCTGCGGACAGCGCCCGATAATTACCCGCTCCAAGAGGTCTATTGCTGCCTTTAAATTAAGGGCAGGGATGCCGATAGGCTTGAAGGTAACGCTGCGCGGTGAAAGAATGTTCAATTTTCTCGATAAACTGATGAATGTTGTTCTGCCGCGTATCAGGGAATTCAACGGTGTGCCGCGTTATGGCTTTGACGGTTTTGGTAATTATACACTCGGATTAAAAGAGCAAACGGTATTCCCCGAAATCAGTTTTGAAGCCGTTGATAAGTTGAGGGGTTTGGAGATTACCATAGTAACCAATGCCAGAACAGACGAAGAAGGCAGGCAGCTTTTAGAAATGATGGGTATGCCTTTTACGAAAGAGGAAGAATAAGTGGCAAAGAAATCTAAAATTGCAAAATCAAGACGCACTCCCAAATTCGGTGTACAGCAGCATAATCGCTGTCGTTTATGCGGCAGGCCGCGCGCATACATCAGGATGTTCGGCATATGCCGTATATGTTTCAGGAAATTAGCCTTAGCCGGGCAGATTCCGGGAGTGAAGAAAGCCAGCTGGTAGACAGACTGGTTAAAAGTAAGAATAAGGAGTACAGGGGATGGCTGTCACAGATCCAATTGCAGATATGTTAACACGAATACGCAACGCCGGTATGGCGCGGCATGATTCTGTCCATATACCATCCTCAAGGATGAAGCTGTATATTACTAAAATCCTCAAACAGGAGGGTTTTATTGCAGATTATGAGGTAATCGGTAGCCGAATGCAGAGACAGATCAAAATCGTCCTGAAATACGCTGAGAAAAATAAGCCCATGATTTCGGGGCTTAAGAGGGTCAGCAAACCCGGTTTGAGGGTTTATGTTCAGAATACTGAGATTCCTCGTGTTTACGGCGGGTTGGGGATTTCCATAATTTCAACATCAAAGGGTGTTATGACCGGCAAAAAAGCCTGGCACCAGGGAATCGGCGGCGAGCTTTTATGCTATGTCTGGTAAAGAAATCTTGAGGTATGATCATATATGTCTAGGATAGGTAAAATGCCAATAGCTGTGCCTGATGGCGTAGCAGTTAAAATCGAAGATAATAAGGTTGTTGTAACCGGTCCGAAGGGTTCTTTGGAGCGTTGTTTCAATCCGGAAATGACCATTGCCCTGGATGGCGGTTCTTTAACCGTCAGCCGTCCCGGCGATGATAGGCAGCATCGTGCCATGCACGGATTGACCAGGACACTGCTCGACAATATGGTAAAAGGCGTCAGCAACGGTTTTGAGAAGAAACTCGAAATCGTCGGTGTCGGTTACCGTGCTGAAATGTCGGGGCAGAAACTGGTGTTGCGTATCGGTTTTTCACATCCTGTCGAATTCGAGCCTCCCGCCGGTTTATCCATCGTGCTTGATGGGCAAACCAAGATAAAAGTGCAGGGAATCGATAAAGAGAAGGTCGGGCAGCTGGCTGCGGAAATTCGCGGCGTGCATCCACCCGATTCTTATAAAGGCAAGGGTATCCGGTACGCCGGAGAGGTGGTACGTATCAAGGCCGGTAAGACTGGTAAATCCGGAGGGGGTAAGAAGTAGTGAGCAAAGATGTAGCTAGGGCTAGAAGATATAAAAGGCATGCCAGGGTCAGGGCGAAAATCAGCGGTACAGCTGAGAGGCCGCGACTGTGCGTCTACCGCAGCCTGCAGCATATTTATGCACAGGTTATCGACGATACCAGGAGTTGCACCCTTGTTTCGGCTTCGACCGTCGATCCTGAAATTGCCAGGAATACAGATGCAAAACAGAAATCGGATCAGGCTGAAATGGTCGGTCTTTTAGTAGCCAAGCGGGCTTTGGAAGCCGGGATAACACAGGTTGTATTCGATCGCGGCGGATATAAATACCATGGCAGAGTAAAGACTCTGGCCGATGGTGCTCGCAAGGGCGGAATAAAATTCTAAGGAAGGGTTATTGAAGTGACCAAGAAGCTTGCAATAAAAAATAGAATAGACCCGACGGAAATGGTGTTAAACGATAAATTGATTTGTCTCAACCGTGTTTCCAAGGTTGTTAAGGGCGGTAAACGTCTCAGTTTCAGTGCCCTGGTAGTAGCCGGTGACGGCAACGGTCATGTGGGTATCGGGACAGGTAAATCGGCTGAAGTTCCCGATGCCATCAATAAAGCCGGTGCGGTTGCCAGGAAGAACCTGATGAAGATTACATTATCGGGCACCACCATTCCTTATGAAATTACTGTTAAATATGGAGCAGCTAAAGTTTTGCTGAAACCGGCTTCTCCCGGTACTGGTATCATCGCCGGTGGCAGTGTCAGGGCAGTTGTTGAAGCTGCCGGAATAAAAGACATCCTGACAAAATCGCTGGGAAGCGCCAATAAGATCAATGTGGCTAAAGCGACTCTTTTGGGTTTAAGTCAATTAAAAAACACTAAGGAGCAGATAGCGCGCCGCAGAGGAATTATCATCGAGGCGCCGGAAGCTGTGGAGGTTGCCGATGTCTAAGTTGCGTATTACACTGGTTAAAAGCGGTATCGGCTATGCCGGAGACCAGAGAAAGACTTTAACCGCTCTGGGTTTTAAACGATTAAATCAGAGTGTTGTGCTGGAAGATTCCTATGCTGTCAGAGGCATGATTCAGAAAGTAAGGCACCTGGTTAAAGTGGAGGAAGCAAACTAGTGAGGCAGGATTTATTATCACCGGCAGCCGGTTCAAAAAAGGATCGCAAGCGCATCGGCCGTGGAAACGGCAGCGGGCATGGCACATATTCCGGCAAAGGCTGCAAAGGTCAGAAATCACGTGCCGGAAACAAGGTAAGGCCTGGTTTCGAAGGCGGCCAGTTGCCTTTAATTAAGCGTCTTCCGAGGAAGCGCGGCTTTACCAATATCTTTCGT
>JAAYNN010000045.1 GCA_012520835.1 Dehalococcoidales bacterium | reverse complement strand
CTCCCTCAGGTGATGCAGTAACGGCCCTGGCGATGCCTGCCGGTTATAAAAATAACGGCAAAGCCTATTGTGCTACCACAGGTTACGACAGCGCTTTCTCTGTCAGTTTTGACCGGGGCATCAACTGGAACCAATGCGGGCTGATTGATACAACTGTGGATGCCATCATCGAGGCAGCTGTTTCGCCCCGCTATGACTTCAATGAAACGCTATTTCTGCTGACATGGGGAAACGAATATAGCATCTGGCGCTCCGGAGACAGCTGTAAAAGCTGGCAGAGAGTATTTTCAGGTTCTTCCGGAAATTTTATAAGCATCGATAAAATCGCTCTTTCTCCGCAGTACGAAAACGGAAGCCGCGTACTTTATTTCTGCGGCAGTGAAGACGGCAATTCGCAGTTATGGAAATCCGCCGACAACGGACAGAGTATTTCGGCAAGGGATATGCCCTTCATTGTAGATGCGTGGGAAATTATTGACGACGCCTCCTTTTTCATCGCCGGATTCACCGGCAGCGATGCCTGTCTCTATCGCACCATCGATAACGGTGCCCATTACAAATATAAATCCACTGTGGGCAGCCAGTCACTGACCTCGATAGCGCTTTCGCCTCAGTACTCCAGCGATAAAACCCTGCTGGCAGGCAACTGTGATGGCGCAGTATATATTTCCACCGACGAAGGGCTTACCTTTACACCACTGGGAAATTTATCGTCGCCGCTGCGAGGCAATGTCAGCGTAGCCTTCGATGCCGCATTTACTCAAAACAACATCGTTTATGCCGCCGGTGATATCTCTGGCAACGGGATTTACCGCTTCACACTCGGAGAGAGTAGCGTCTGGGAAGAAATCGACCATACACTGCCGGCGGATGCAATGGCTGGTTATATTGATGTTTCTGCCAGCGGCGTATTATACGGCATCAACTATCAACTGGTTAACGCCGGCGGCAGCCTGGAGCGCTGTCTCAACCCGGCTTCATCTCATTTCTTCGAATCATTTGCCGGCGGCCTTTATGACAATACTACGCTGATTGGTATATGGCTGGCAGGAAATACCGTCTGGTCTATCGATACCACGAATAATCTGCTGTTCTATTTTAAAGACACCCTTTCGCAGCCGGTCGCTCTCGGCTCTCCTGCCAATCTTTCGATAGTAAACGGAACACTTGCGGCAGGCAATATCAAGAATATCACTCTGAGCTGGAAAGCGCTGGAAGGCGCCTCATCGTACCGCTGGCAGTTAAGCGAAAACCAGGGTTTTTACCTGTCGTCTATTATTGCCGAAGATACCACCACCGCCTGCTCCGTAAAGTTGAATCCTCTCGAAGCAGGCAGTGTTTATTATTGGCGCGTCAGGGCAGTGACGCCATTGGAGAGCCCCTGGTCCGAAACATGGTCTTTCACGCCGCAGGCGCTGACCAGCCTGGATGCTCCCCTGCTGGAATCACCGGCTGCCGGTGCTCTGAACGTACCGGTAAATACCCTGTTCCAGTGGACAGCGGTTAGCGGTGCGCATGGATATGAACTGGAAATAGCAACTCAAACCGATTTTAACAATCCCGTGGTAAGCATGACAGGCACCAACGCCATACCGGTGAATGCCTGGCAGAATCCACAGGCTTTTGCCCATAACACCACCTATTACTGGCGGGTGCGCGCAATCAACTCTGATGCGAAAGGCAACTGGAGCGGAGCCGGGGTATTTGCCACCATGGCGGCTGAAGCAATCAAATCAACAACATCATCAACAGCAACGACAGAGCGCACCGCTGTTGCCGAAACACAGACTACTCAATCGTTAGCTTCTTTTACCACCGTCGAAGTAGTATCGACTGCCGTATCCACCGAATTTTCGATGATAACCATAGTCCAGACACCTCAGTCAACTGCTCAATTACAGCAGACGCCGGCGATTCCGGATTGGCTTTGCTATATGCTCGGGTTCATGGCAATTCTGATAGTGGTACTGCTGGCAACCATACTGATAATAGTTGCAAAAAAGCGATGAGAATCTATGCGGGATTATCGGAAAATAGATATTAGAGTTCGAGTACGCTGACCTGCATGACAAGCGGCAGGGTATTCTTGCTGATGGTCAGTTTGGGTTGAGGGGCAGCATCGTGGGTGCCGATTTCCTTCAGGAATTTTTCCACCGGGTCGAGTTCGCGCTTCAATAACGGCGTACCGTAATGCATCGGCAGTACGATTTTCGGCTCGATCTGGCGGACGATTGCCGCAGCAGTGGAAGCGTTTATGGTGGAGAAACCGCCGACCGGCAGCATCAGGATATCGACATTTCCCATTTCCTCCGTCTGGTCCTCGGTTAAAGTATGACCCAGGTCTCCCAGGTGGCAGATGGTTATTTCGTCCATCTCGATCAGGTAAATGGTATTTTTACCCCTGATATTGCCCTTCTCGTTATCATGATAGGAGGCCAGACCGATAATCAGCACATTGCTGATTTCGTATTCACCGGGGCCGGTGATGCAGTGGGGTTCTCCGTGGATGCCCGAGGTATAGGAATGCCCGGGATGCCGGTGACTGACGGTAACGATGTTGGCATTCTGTTTTCCCAGTGTATATCCGGTATCCGGGGAAAAGGGATCGGTAATGACAGTCGCCTGCTTCCCCTTGATTTTAAAACACGAATGACCGAGCCAGTTAATATCCATATTGTTAGCGCTATTGTAGCACAAATAGCTTTGGAGGGTCAATTAAAACACTAAAAATATACAGGGCCCTCCCCCTGTTATGGTATGATAGTGCTGTCATGAAATACGCATTGTTAACCGATATTCATTCCAACCTGGAAGCCCTGACTGCGGTGCTGGAAGATATCGAGCGCCGTGCCGTCATCGAAGAGCTATGGGTACTGGGCGATATCGTCGGCTACGGGCCTGACCCGGGCGAGTGCATCAGACTGCTGCGCAGCCGCAAACATATTGCCGTTGCCGGCAACCATGATGCCTCATGCTGCGGCAGAATAAATGCCATGTACGTCATGAACCCCGAAGCTGCTACCGCCTGCCGCTGGACTTCAAAGGCATTGTCGCCGGAAGACATTGAATACCTTAACGGATTGCCCGATGTTATCGAACGCGATGACTTTACGCTGGTGCACGGAAGCCCGCGCGATCCCCTGTGGGAATATGTTACATCGCGGAGCATCGCACAGATTAACTTCGACTATTTCAGAACGAAATACTGCCTGGCAGGGCATTCGCATGTGCCGATGGTCTTCAAGCTTGAAGAGGACGGGCGCTGCATCAGCCTGCCGTTTTCGGAGAGTGTCGGACTGGTGCTGGGAAAAGACATGATGATTATCAATCCGGGCGGGGTGGGGCAGCCCAGAGACGGCGACCCGCGTGCCAGCTATGCCATATATGACAGCGAAGCTAAGGTGATGCGGCTGCACCGCGTTGCCTACGATATTAAACTGACCCAGCAAAAGATGATAAAGCAGAACCTGCCGCTGCGCCTGATATCTCGCCTGGAGAAAGGATTATAACGTGAGCAACGGCAGCCGGCGCACAGATTTACTGGAAGAGACGCAGCGGTATTTACGCCGCCTCGATTTGAAAGCGCGCAAGAAGCTGGGACAGCACTTTTTAGTTGATGAAGAGGCGCTG
>JAAYNN010000001.1 GCA_012520835.1 Dehalococcoidales bacterium | reverse complement strand
CGAGATTAGACGAATTGACCCAGCAAAGGCTGGATAAACTGGAAAAAATCAGAAACCGCGGCATCGATCCCTATCCGCGCAGTTACCGGTGCACGCATACCACCGAAGAAGCCAGACAACTGCTGCAGAAAAATGAAGAAGCCGGAAAAACCGAAGCGGAGCAGGTCAGCCTTGCCGGGCGTATCATGGCGATACGCAAGATGGGTAAGAGTTCCTTTTTCGATATACAGGATGGTTCCGGCAAAATACAGTTGATATTTACCGGCAGCATTCTGGAGAATGAGGCGGCCGCCGAGCTGTTTAAAGACCTGGACATTGGAGATTTCATCGGAATTAGCGGCGGCTTAATGCGCACCAGGACAGGTGAGCCTACCGTACATGTAAAACAGTTCTCCCTGCTTTCCAAAGCGCTGCTGCCGCTGCCCGAAAAATACCACGGGCTTCAGGATGTAGATTCCCGGTATCGCCAGAGATACCTTGACCTTATCAGCAATCGGGAAGTCAAGGATACTTTCAGGATGCGCAGCCGCATTATCTCCGCCATCCGTAATTATTTGAACAGCAAGGGATTTTTGGAAGTGGAAACGCCGGTGCTGCAACCTTCTGCCGGAGGAGCCCTCGCCAGGCCGTTTATTACGCATCATCACTCGCTGGATTGCGACTTTTATCTGCGCATCGCGCTGGAACTGCACCTGAAAAGACTGATTATCGGAGGCTTCGACAAGGTATACGAACTGGGAAGGATTTTTCGTAATGAGGGACTTTCCATCAAGCATAATCCCGAATTTACCATGCTTGAGACCTATCAGGCTTATGTCGATTACAGGGACGTAATGGATATGCTGGAGGACATGGTTGCTTTCGTTATTAACGAAATATCGGGTGACTTTAAATTCAAATACGGTGAAAATATCATCGATTTCACTCCGCCGTGGCAAAGGCTCGACCTGAGGGAAACGATTTTAAAGCACAGCGGCATCGATTTTATGCAATTTCCCGATGTGATTTCGCTCAGGAACGAAATGTTAAAACTGAATATGGAAGTCGACCCCAATAAAGACAGGGGGAGATTGATCGACGAACTGTTATCCACCTTTGTGGAACCGCACCTGGTCCAACCGACCATATTGTATGACTATCCACTGGATATGTCACCACTTGCCAAAAAGAAGCCCGGATATGATAATATAGTAGAGAGATTCGAGGCTTATGTCTGCGGTATGGAACTTGCCAATGCTTTTTCGGAGTTGAATGATCCCATCGACCAGAGGCAGAGATTCGTTAACCAGCAGAGGAATCAGGGCAAGGATGAGGAACAGGAAGTCATCGACGAAGATTTCCTGACGGCTATGGCTTACGGCATGCCGCCTACCGGCGGTCTGGGAGTCGGCATCGACAGACTGGTAATGCTTTTAACCAACCAGCAGTCGATTCGCGAAGTCATTCTGTTCCCGCAGCTCCGGGAAAAGGAATAATAAAAATATGTTAGATCTTAAATTTATCAGGGAAAATACCGAACTGGTACGCCGGGCAATCGCCGTGCGGCATGATGATGCTCCGATAGGTGAAATTATTGAACTCGATAAGGCCAAAAGGCAGAAGATGGCGCGTGTCGAAGAATTGAGATGCGAGCGCAAGGATCTGGCAAGGAACCAGGGTGCCGAATCGGCAGAGAGAGGGCGCGAACTGCGCGACCAGATTAAAACCATCGAAGACGAACTGAGGGATATCGACAGCCGCCTGGATGACCTGCTTTTACGCATCCCCAATATTCCGCAGGAATCGGTTCCCATCGGAGAAAGCGAAGATGACAATGTTGTCATCAACACCTGCGGTGAGATGCGTAAATTCGATTTCCTTCCGGCTCCTCACTGGGAACTGGGCGAGAGGCTGGGAATAATCGATTTCGAGAGAGGCGTCAGATTATCCGGTACACGTTTCTATGTTTTAAAAGGGTTGGGCTCACGCCTGCAAAGGTCGCTTATCAACTTCATGCTTAATCTGCACACCGAAGAACACGGCTATCAGGAAGCCTACCTGCCATATATGGTGAAAAGAGAGTGCTTAATCGGCTCCAGCAACCTGCCCAAGTTCGCCGATAACCTTTACCGCGACATCGAAGATGACTTATGGCTGGTTCCGACTGCCGAGGTGCCTTTAACCAATATGCACCGTGACGAAATTATACCGCCCGGTGTTTTACCAATACACTATGTTGCCTATACCGCCTGCTTCCGGCGTGAAAAGATGTCAGCCGGAAAAGATACCCGCGGCATAAAGCGGGGACACCAGTTCGACAAGGTGGAGATGTACAAATTCACCGAACCGCAAAACTCGAACGAAGAACTGGAAAAGATGGTGGATAATGCGGTGGATATCTGCCGCAAGCTTGACATACCCTACCGCATCAAGAAGTTGTGTACCGCAGATATCAGCTTTGCCTCCACAAAAACCTATGATATCGAAATGTGGGCCCCTGGCTGCGAGGAATGGCTGGAAGTCAGTTCATGCTCCAACTGCGGCGATTTCCAGGCCAGGCGGGCAAACATACGCTACCGTCCGTCTGCGGACAGTAAACCGCAGTATGTTCATACATTAAACGGCTCCGGACTGGCTCTTCCCAGGGTGGTTATAGCCGTTATGGAAAATTATCAGCAATCCGACGGCAGCATCGCCGTCCCCGATGTATTGCAGCCCTACATGGAAGTTAAAGTAATAAAATAGTGTCAGATATTAAGAATATTCTAATAAAAGAGAGGCGTAATGAAACGAAAAACTACTATCGGCAGAAATGAATTGTGCAGTTGCGGCAGCGATAAAAAATATAAGAATTGCTGTTATGCAAAACAGGAAACAAAGGAAGAGGTAAAATTCGATAAAAAGAACTTTGATCCTTTTAAAGTGAACAAAGAAATCGCTTACCTGGGTGATTTCGGCAAAATCCGGGAAAAATTTTGCCTCGATCAGCAGGAACAGTTAAAAGATATTAACGAGAAAATCTACCAAGGGCAGCTGGAAGAAGCCAATTCAGGCGGCAAAACGATTTCCTGCCACCGTGGCTGCACCATGTGTTGTTCGCAGTTGATAACCTCTTCACTGCAGGAATGCGAAGCGATAGTCCATTATCTTTATAATCATGAAAGCAAAATGTCTTCATTCATACGCAACTACAATGACTGGAAAAACAGAATGGATGAACATAAAGGTTTCCTGGATGAATTTCATCAGGCTTATTCCGAAATGTTCGATTCCGGATTTGAGGAAGAGAAGCAACGCAGGGTTGAGGAACTGGGTGCACAATATGCCAAATTCAAAATTCCCTGCCCGTTCTTAAAAGAAAATGCCTGTATGATTTACGATATCCGCCCGCTGGTTTGTTCCTGCCAAGTTGCAGTTACTCCTCCCGAGTACTGCGACCCTGACAACCCTGATAGCGTAAAGCAGGAACTGATTTTAATGCTGCCGGAAAATTTCCAGTATCTCCCCTTCTATCACGAAAGCTTTAACGAGATGAACCTGAGCGGAATGTGCCTGCCCTATGTGGTCTATAATCTGCTGGAAGGCGGCTATTTATACCTGATGGCACTGAACAGTAAAAAAGAGTTCACGAGTGAAGTGGTAAAAGACGAGCAGGTTAAGAAAGTACTGGATGCCCAGCTCGATTACTACGAAGAAAACGATCCCGACTTCATATATGAAGTTCCAGAATCCGACGTGGAAGCACTGGAATCGGAAGCCGGCAACGAACCAGAAGAATAAACCGATATCAAGCAATATTAATCAGGGAAAGGCACTCCTTGAATTCTGCCTTCCCCTGACACTTTTAAAGCCACATAATCACCGGCATCCTTGGTCTGATACATGGCGGGAGCGGTAATCATTTTTAACAGCTCGACAAAATTCTGCATTTGCGAGTCGATATCCTCTTTCTCATGTTTATTGGTAGTTGACAGGACGAAAACACCGTTGACGCAGCGCGATTCGGCACAAACCTTTATCAGGTCGTTATAAAGCAACCCGGTATTGTAACCGATGATAATTTTCCAGATGCCCGGTCTCAACCTGTTGACCGAATTGAGATTTTTTATTGCTTCGTTAAGATTCTCGCGGTTAAGAGTTCCCTTGACCTGTATAACACACCTGACAGCCTCAGGATTGATGACAACAATATCACCGGATAAAAACAGCGGGCCGTATTCGGCGGCGCTGTAAACTATGATATCACACTCACGACTGCTCTGGCCATCGGCGGAAATGATGACTCCGCGCCGGGCCGAAAAATACTGCGAGATGCTCTCGCGAACACCTTCCATGATAATCGCTTCATAATAATCACCGATTACTTTAGGATCTTTCAATAAAGAGCGGATGATATCCCTCTGTACCAGTATTTTCTTCTGCACGTTCCAGTAATATTGCTGCATTTTCTGCCTCCAATATATAATACCCCTTGTGTACCGGGTTAGCAATTTTGCGGCTATATCGCTATAATATCAATGTTATTTGCACATACGGAGGGGTGTCCGAGTGGCCTATGGTGACGGTCTTGAAAACCGTTGTCCTCGCAAGAGGACCGTGGGTTCGAATCCCACCCCCTCCGCCATATCAATTTAAAAGATAGACCTCATTCAGTTTTACCATTCCCAGCGCGTTTATTTTGTATCCTGCAACATAGGGTTTTACCAGTATATAGCTGCGGCCGAAATATAACGGAATACAGGCAGCATCGTCAACTAGTATTTGCTCGGCCTGCCGGTACAGTTCGAGCCCGGCTTCTTCGTTTTTCTCTACGGCAGCCATCGCCAGCAGTAAATCGACTTCTGAATTGCTGTATTCACCATAGTTGCCCTCGGAAGCGCTGGAAAAAAGGATTTCGAGGAAATTCTGCGGGTGCGGATAGTCGGCAATCCATCCCCAGAAAAACATGTTATCCTTCTCATCCATAATATCATATAGAAATTCGTTCGGGTCCAGTTGCCGCACGGTCACCTCGACCCCCAGATTAATGCGCCATTCGTTGATAACGGCCTCCAGTATAGCGGATATATATCCCCCGTAACCGCCGCTGGTAATGACAATCTGCGGTAAATTCGACACATCACCGTAAGAAGAAGATGAGATCAACTCGAGTGCCGCTTGTGTATCGAATGACAGCGCTGATAATTTTTCATTGTAGCCGGGCATTCCGAAGGGAATAATCCCGTCTGCCCGCATGACGGTATCGTTATATACTAGAGACACCAGTCTGGTTTTATCGATAGCCATAGCAAAGGCACGGCGGATATTGACATCGTTAAAAGGAGGTTTGCTGCAATCGAAACAAATATACATCAGGCTCAGTTCCGGGCTGCTGCACAACTGTTTATAGAATTCTCCGTCTGCATCCGTAACGCGGTAAATGTTATCAAGCCCGACACTGCAGACATCGATCTCCCCGGTTTCATACAAATCAAACTCTATCCCGGATAAAATCTTGTAAACGACAAAATCCAGCAATGCTTTATCGCCGTAATACTGGTCGTTAGCCTGGAGAACCAGTTCACTCCCCTCCACCCAATCCCATAATTTAAAGGGGCCGGTTCCGTTGGGGGCAGTCCACCAGTATTCACCTGCCGAGACATTTTCCTGATCTATTACAAAAGCAACCGGATAGCTCATCTTTTCTAAAAAATAGGTGACCGGATTTTCCAGCGTTACCTGCAGGGTATAATCGTCAATCACGCTTACGCCGCTGATATCATCGGCTGCTCCGTTAATGACTTCAGCGGCGCCGAGTATGTCCCCCAGATACAAAGAGGCAGTTTGTGAAGCGGTAGACGGATTGCAGGCGCGCTCCCAGGAGTATTTAAAATCGGCTGCCTTAACCTTTTTCCCGTCGTGAAAATAGACATCGTTTCTCAAATAAAAAGTGTATACCAGATTATCAGGGCTTACTTCCCATCTTTCGGCAATATCGGCAACCGGTTCTAGTTCTTCACCGAAAGCAACCAGCCCGCAGAAAATCTGAGATATATATTTTACAGAGGTTGAATCGCCTGCCAGCGCCGGGTCGAGTGTATAAGGATCATCCCCATACAAATTCAGCACATCACCCGATATCTGAGTAGTTTTTATCCAATCGAAATCGCAGGCACAGGGCAGGAATGCCGTTAACAGCGCACATACCAGAAATAGCGCATTGACTATTATTCTATTCGTTTTCATTTTAATCAATTCTTGGCTAATACACGTAAATTTGGCCGATATAATCTTGCCAGAGTTCATTTAAAGCGTTCAAATCGAAACCATACACGGTAAGCAATGCATTGTTATAGGTACTGCCGTCTTTAAATACCGTTAACAGCTGGTGCATTTTTTGCTGTCCGTACTCTTCGATAAGGTAAGCCACGATACTGTAGCTTTCGGCATATGAGAGATAGCTCTGCTCCGAATAAGACGAGAAGGGGCTGCACAGGCTTTGCACCGATATCAGCGAATCGTTGTAAACCGCCGACTTGAGATAATATTCATAATCCTTTTCCAACTCTCCCTCGGCATACATCGATATGCCCTCATTCAGCCATACCGGTATATCGTTGTAGGGATTGGATGTCATCTGGTACGTGACCAGGTGAGCCAGTTCATGTGCCAGCGCCTTCCTGCTCCACTCGATATTGGAATTGGAAATACCGATGGCAATCACCCCGTAAGCGGGATAAGCCACACCGCCCGTCCATTCCTTGGCAAAGACCATGGCATTTCTGAGGGCATAAGAACTGGAATAAATATAAATTCTGACTGGTGATTCAAGATAAGCGCCGGTATCCTCTCCCAAACGCTGCAGTGCATTCTGGCATGTTTGCATCAGGTCGGCGGCAAAATCGTCATCGCCGTAATACCAGTGAAGGGTGACATTGTTTTCGTTTAATTGCTGCCAATTATATTCGTCATCATCGAAACGTACAGATGATTGTTCGCTCTGGTACAAATTTTTATTGTTATCTGAAACTGTCCACCAGTAGCGTATGACAGTGCCGGAAGGGAGTGACCCGGTGGTTCGCATATCCCATATCCAGTTGACGCTGATATTAGATTGGGAAGAAACAGGTACAGCAACTTTAATCTCCTGGGTGACGGCGGTATAGCTTTTACGTTCAACAATATAATGAAGCCTGAGATCCTCGACGGTAATCTCCGTTGCGATTTTGAGATTGAACCGGATATAATCAGGGAACGAAACATCTACGGAATCGTTTAATGTAACCGCGGCATCGGAACTGCTTTGCACATGAATCGGGGCAAAAGACAGCATCATCAGGACAAAAGACAGTAAAACAAGCGCTATTTTTTTAAGCATCTTAATCCCCGAGCCCGGCTCTTAAATAGGCATTGATAAAGCCATCCAGGTCTCCGGCTAAAACTCCCTCGGCATCCCCCACCTGATAATCGGTGCGGTGGTCTTTTACCATTTTATAGGGATGTAAAACATAGCTCCGAATTTGATTGCTCCAGCCGGCAACAATACGTTCGCCTTTAAGCCTGGCTCTTTCTTCTTCCCTTTTTGCCAGCTCCTGGTTCAATAATCTGGAGAGCAGGATTTTCATGGCGCTTTCCTTATTCTTGTGCTACGAGCGTTCGCTCTGGCAGCTAACCACCGTGCCGGTCGGTATATGTGTCAGGCGTACCGCGCTGCTGGTCTTTTGCATGTTTTGACCACCTGGCCCGGATGACCTGAAGGTTTCTACTTTTATGTCGTCCGGCGAGACATTGATATCGACATCCTCTCCCGCCTCCGGCATTACTTCTATCAGTGCAAACGATGTATGGCGAGCGTGGTCGGCATCGAAAGGAGACAGACGCACCAGCCTGTGCACTCCGTGTTCCGATTTCAGATATCCGAAGGCATAATCATGCGATATCTCAAAGACAACACTTTTTATACCGGCTTCCTCTCCCGGTGAAATATCGAGCACCTCAGTTTTATATTTTTTACTTTCAGCCCAGTGCAAATACATGCGTAAGAGCATCTCCGCCCAATCCTGCGACTCGACACCGCCGGCGCCGGCATGAATGGACAGTATCGCTTTACGGTTATCGTATTCGCCGCTGAAAGACAGCTCGAACTCCATTTCGTCGAGCTTTGATTCGATGGTTTCCACTTCCTGCCTGATTTCCGTATCCAGTGAAGACTCTTCATCATCGGATACCAGAGAAATCAATTCTTTTATGTCAATTACTTCATGCTCCAGCTCCCGCCATTTCTGTACAGTTTTCCTTGTTTCGGTCAACAGGCGCATCACATCCTGCGCTTTTTCAGAATCCTGCCAGAAATCCGGAGCAGCAGATTGTTTTTCAAGTTCGGCTAACTGTTTTTCTTTTTCAGGAATGTCAAAGACGCACCATTGCTGATGAAATTCTTTCACTGTATTCTTCGAGTTTGTCCGCCAGTTCGTTCATAATTCTCCCGCAATTTATTATCAATAGTCTAGTTTAATTGATTATGCTGCCCGATTACAAATTGCCGCCGGCTGCCAGGTGAGCCAACCGTGTCGGCTGCGGCAGACGGTATCCCCGGCAGCACTTTCTAACCCAGCAAATCGCATTTTCAAGGCTTATTTTATGCCCTACCGATATAAACAACGGTCTAACTCCCGTTTTGCTTCTCAGAGCGGCTCCGATAATTTCTCCATCATCGGTTAGGTTGCAATAACCGCCGGCTTCCTCTGTCGGCATCTGATAATCGCCGCACAATCTTGATTTGGCACAGCCTATGGTCGGAATATCAACCAGCAGACCGAAATGCGAGGCCAGGCCGATTCTCCTGGGATGGGCATATCCCTGCCCGTCTACCATAATTATATCCGGGGAAACCGAGAGCTTTTGCCATGCTTCCAGTATCAGTGGAATCTCGCGAAAAGAGAGTAATCCGGGAATATAGGGAAATTCTACCTCACCGCAGGATTTTTGGACTTCGACAATTTCAAGCTGAGGATACTTCAATACGACGATAGCCGCCTGTGCACTGTTACTCTTTTTCCAAATAGCGATATCGATGCCGGCTATATATCCGGCAGATGCGACCTCCCCGTATCTGATGACGTTTACTGCCATTTGCTTTTGCAGATATACTGCTTCCTGAGGAGTAATTACACCCTTCCACAGGTATTTTTCGTTCATGGATTCAATTATATATTCTGCGAAAGGCGTTGACAAACGATTTATTCATAATTTATATATAGATACTGTTGACAGACGACTGCCTTTTGTTGCATAATATCACGAAAGTAAGGTAGGAAAGAATTTTATAAAATGGTAAAAATCAGATTAAGACGCATAGGTTCCCCTAAAAAACCGGCATATCGTGTCGTTATTACCGATTCGCGTGCGGCCAGAAACGGCGCCTTTATTTCGATTATCGGCCAGTATGACCCGATGACAAATCCGGAAACAATCAATATTAATGAGCAGGAAGCTCTTAAATGGTTAGGTCAGGGTGCCCAACCCACAGTTACCGTCAGTCGTCTGCTTAAAAAAGCAGGGATTTTAGATAAGTTTAAGGCGACAAAGGAGAAATCATGAAGGAACTGGTAGAATACATCGCAAAATCGCTCGTTAACTCCCCGGATGCTGTGGTTGTAACTCAGGAAGAAGGAGAGGAAGGGATTACTCTCAAATTACAGGTTGCGGACGAAGATAAAGGGAGAATAATCGGAAAACAAGGCAGAATAGCTCAGGCTATAAGAACCTTAATCAGAGTAAAAGCTGCTAAAGCCGGAACTCGAGCTACCCTTGATATAATTTAGATCTATTTTCTTTAACAAAAACAATCCTTTATATTTTAGACTTATACCGAGTTGATGGGGAATTTTATAATAATATTCCTTCTTTCATAAGTTAAATAAACAGGATAAAAAAAGGATGGGATAAAACCCATCCTTTTTCGTTGCACAAAATATTTTTATTACTGACTGCTAAATACGCGGAGCCTTCTTCTTGCGCCTCTCGGCCACTTTTATTCTTACCATCGAGCGGCGTAAAGCAGCTTCCACGCTACCGGCATCGACACCCGGAGCATATTTTTCGGACATCAATTTCTCGGCGCGCTTCTTAGCCTCTTCAGCTCTGGCGATATCGATTTCTTCGGCTCTTTCAGCGGAATCTGCCAGTACAATCACCCTGTCGGGGCGCACTTCCAAAAAACCGCCTGATATGGCCAGTGAATATTCCTCATTCCCTTTACGGGCAATCAACTCGCCGGGCTGCAGCATGGTCATTAAAGGGGTGTGCCTCGGTAAAATACCCAGTTCACCATCGATTCCCGGTGCAATTACAATATCAACTTCATCGGAATAAACCAAGCGCTCTGCTGTTACTATATCCAGTTTAATTGTCGCCATTATAAGCCCCCGCTTCTATCTACTACACCTGTAACGCTCTGGCAGCTTCAACCACATCATCAATGGTTCCAGCCATATAGAAAGCCTGTTCCGGCAAATCGTCATGCTTCCCATCCAGGATTTCCTTGAATCCGCGAACTGTTTCGGTAATGGGAACATACTTGCCAGCACGCCCGGTAAATACCTCACCGACAAAGAACGGCTGGGTTAAGAATCTCTGGATCTTGCGGGCACGGTAAACAGTCAGTTTATCGTCTTCGCTCAATTCTTCCATACCGAGAATAGCGATAACATCCTGCAAGTCCTTATATTTCTGTAGAATCCTCTGTACTTCACGGGCAACAAAATAGTGTTCCTCTCCGACGTTTTCCGGTGCCAGAATCCTGGAGGTTGAAGCCAGCGGGTCCACAGCAGGATAGAGTGCCTGTTCCGCCAGTGAACGTTCAAGAGCGATAACGGAATCGAGGTGGCCGAATGTCGCCACAACGCCCGGGTCGGTATAGTCATCGGCAGGCACGTAAATAGCCTGGAACGAGGTAATGGAACCCTGTTTTGTGGAAGTGATGCGGTCCTGCAGTTGCCCCATTTCAGTGGCCAGCGTGGGCTGGTAACCGACTGCCGAAGGCATACGCCCGAGCAGAGCGGATACTTCCATGCCGGCCAGCGTATAACGATAGATGTTATCGATAAACATCAGAACGTCCTGTTTCTGAACATCGCGGAAGTACTCCGCCATCGTAAGACCGGTCAGGGCTACACGCAGACGCACTGCAGGCAGCTCGTTCATCTGACCGAAGACCATAACCGTTTTGGCAAGCACACCGGATTCAGCCATTTCATTCCAGAGGTCGTTTCCTTCACGGGAACGTTCACCAACCCCGGCAAAGACCGAATAACCGCCGTGCTCGGTAGCAATATTACGGATAAGTTCCTGGATGATAACCGTCTTGCCGACGCCGGCGCCGCCTAAAAGACCGGCTTTGCCGCCCTTGGCAAAGGGGGTTATCAGGTCGATAACCTTTATGCCGGTTTCAAGCATTTGAACGGTGGATTCCTGCTCTTCAAATGACGGAGGATTGCGATGTATCTGCCATTTTTCACTAGTTTTAACTTCGCCCAGTCCATCCAGCGGAGCACCCGTAACATCGAACAAACGCCCCAGGCAGCCTTCGCCTACCGGAACGGCAATTGGTTCTCCTGTATCTACAGCTTCAACCCCCCTGGCAAGACCTTCGGTCGGGGTAAAAGACAAACACCTGACCCAGTTATTCCCCAGATGGCTTTGAACTTCCAGTGTAAATTTATCATTGCCGCTTTTAATTTCAACGGCATTAAAAAGAGCCGGCAGTTCCCCTGGCGGGAATTCTATATCAACCACCGAGCCAATAACCTGGACCACTTTACCTGTTGCCATTATTTCCTCCTACTCAAGAGCTGCAGTTCCACCGGTAATATCGAGCAACTCATTGGTTATCATTTCTTGTCTTGCTTTATTGTAAACCAGTGTTAAATCATCGACCAGATCCTTGGCGTTTTGCGTGGCATTGCGCATGGCAACCATTCTGGCAGATTGTTCACTGGCAATCGATTCCAAAATTGCATGGTAGACCTGCATTTCCACAAAACGCGGAATAAGCCCGTCCAGTACAGCAGAAGAATCGGGTTCATAAATATATTCCACATTTTCGGCGGCAGGTATTTCAGCAGGCTCTACCGGTAATAACTTTTCAATCACCGCTTCCTGAGCCATAGTATTGATAAACTTTGTATATGCTATATATACCTCATCGGTTTCGCCTTTCGGATATTCATCGAGAACGATGTGTGAAATCGGCAAGGTAGATAATAAATCGGGGTAGTCGCCGAGACCTGTAAACTCAGCTTCAATTTTTCGTCCGGTTCTTCTTAAAAAGTCGAGACCTTTTCTACCTACGGCAATGATTCCCGTATTAACATTTTTTTCGAGTATAAATCTGGCAGTCATACGATTGATGTTACCAACCAGACCGCCGGCCAGACCCCTGTCGGGCGTTATATGAATAATGGTAATCTTCTTTATATCATCCCTGGCAGTCAGGCAGGGATGCAACGGCTGACCGCTCGAAACAGCCATCAGGTTGGAAATAACCTGGGTTATTTTCTCAGAGTATGGGCGACCGGCCAGTCCACGTTCCTGCGCTTTCCTCATCTTTGAGGCTGCAATCATCTCCATTGCCTTGGTAATCTTGGCAATGCTCTTTACACCTTTAATACGGCGCTTGATTAATCGTATATTAGCCATTTACGCTCCTAGACATACATGAAGCTTTTCTTGAAATCCGTAATAGCATCTTTCATCTCGGATTCCATCTTGTCGTCGAAGTCCTTTTCTTTCGCTAATTTATTTACCAGTTCGGCATTTGTTGTTCTTATGGAAGCAAGCAGTTTGCTTTCAAATTCCCTGACCTTGTCTACAGGCAGGTCATCGATATAACCGTTGATGACGGCAAAAAGTATAATAACCTGATTCTCTAACGGCATAGGTGTAAACTGCAATTGTTTCAGTACTTCCTCGATTCTCTTGCCTCTGTCGATCTGTAACTTGGTTGCTTTATCCAGTTCGGAGGTACCAAACTGGGCAAAAGCAGCCAGTTCCCTGTACTGCGCCATGGCCAGTTTCAATTTGGCGGCAACCTTCTTCATGGCTTTAGTTTGTGCCGAACTGCCGACACGGGATACCGAGATACCGATATTCAGAGCAGGCTTGATGCCGGCGTTGAAGAGATCGGGTTCAAGATAAATCTGTCCATCCGTAATCGAAATAACGTTGGTCGGAATATAAGCCGATACATCCCCGGCCTGGGTTTCGATAATAGGCAGTGCGGTAAGAGAACCTCCGCCGTGTTCATCGTTCAGCCTGGCAGCTCTTTCAAGCAAACGGCTGTGCAGATAGAATACATCGCCGGGATAAGCTTCTCGACCGGGCGGTCTGCGCAGCAGCAGAGACATCTGGCGATAGGCCCACCCATGCTTGGAAAGGTCATCGTATACAACCAAGGCATCTTTTCCGTTTTCCATGAACTCTTCACCGATAGCACAGCCGGCGTAGGGAGCCAGATACTGCAGGGCAACCGATTCGGAGGCATTAGCGGCAACCACGATAGTGTGTTCCATTGCGCCATGTGCTTCCAGATTGGCAACAACCTGCGCCACCTTGGCTGCCTTTTGGCCGATGGCAACATAGATACAAAGTAAATTACCGTTCTTCTGGTTGACGATGGTATCCAGTGCAATAGCCGTTTTACCGGTAGAGCGGTCGCCGATGATGAGTTCTCTCTGGCCGCGACCAATGGGAATCATGCTGTCGATAGCCTTGATGCCTGTCTGTACAGGGGTGTTAACCGATTTACGTGAAACAACGTTGGGAGCAATTCTTTCGAGGGGACGGGTACGTTCAGCTTTAATGGGACCTTTGCCATCCAGCGGCCTGCCCAGCGGGTCAACGACCCTTCCTATTAAGGCTTCACCGACCGGGACTTCGGCAATTCTACCGGTGGCACGGACTTCATCGCCTTCCTTGATATTGCCGGCTTCACCCAGCAAAATAGCGGCGACGCTATCCTCTTCAAGGTTGAGAGCGATTCCCATTACATCACCGGGGAATTGAAGCATTTCATTATATTGAACACCGGCTAACCCGTAAATCCTGGCGATACCGTCACCGACCTCGATAACCGTTCCCACATCCACCAGGTTTATCTGGGTTCCGAATTGCTCTATCTGTTGCTTGATAATGGAGACTATTTCCTGTCCTTTAGCCAAAATACCCACCTCCTGTGTACAACTTGGTAGTTATAAAATCTATCTGATTTCTTTTTTCAATATGTTTAGTGCACTACGCGTGCTGCCATCGAGCAATTTGCCGCTAACCTTTACTACGACCCCTCCCAGTAATTCGGGGTTTACGCTCTCCGGCTCGATTACCACTTTCTTTCTCAGCATATCACCCAGGCGGGTGCTGATTTTTTGCCTGGCATCATCGTCTAAAGGAACTGCGGTAATAACCTCGGCTCTTTCAATTCCCTTGCTGTCGTCTACCATTTTCCTGTATTCGTCAGCCACCGCACCGAGCATGTTTATCCTGCCGTTTGCCAGCATCAGATAAACAAGGTTAACCACTGCCGGATCGATGTCTGACAACTTGCCAGACAATACCGACTCTTTTTCCTTAAAACTGATAGCCGGATTACCTAAATAAGCGGCGACGGCTTTATCCCGGTTAAGCTGCTCGATATCCTGCAACTCAACCAGCATCCCGTCCGCTTTATTTTTTTTCTGCGCAACAGCAAACAGCGCCTGCGCATATCTCCTGGCAGAAAATTTCTTTGCCACAATAACTCCACAACTAAACCAAACTAATTTTTACTAAGGACATTGCTTTCTTCAAGCACTTTATCGATCAACTGGCGATGCTGTTCCTTATCCAGCGAGCGGTTAATCACTTTACCGGCTGCCATTACGGTCAGGTCGGCAAAAGCATTTCTGAGTTCACCGATAGCATCATCGCGCTCTCTCTCGATTTCAAGCTTCGCTTTGGCTATGATTCTCTCAGCTTCCAATTTCGCATCCTGTTTCGCCTTTTGTTTAGTTTCTTCGCCGATTTGTGTAGCCTGTTCTATTATTTTTTGTCCTTCTTTACTGGCTTCAGCGATTATCCTGGCTGTTTCTTTTTCTGCCAACTCCGCCTGTTGCTTAATCTGCTCGGTCTGGTCGACGCTTTCCTTGATTTTGGCAGCGCGCTGGTCGAGCATTTTGATAACAGGTTTATATGCAAACATATAGAGCAGCAGCAGGAGCAGCCCGAAGTTGAACACCTGCGCTATTAAAGAAGATAAATGTATACCTAATCCTTCCACTGAGACCTCCTCCCTTTATACGGGACTATACTACGAACAGCAGAATAATAGATACAACCAAGGCATAAATAGCAACCGCTTCGGCAAGAGCTATTGCAAAAATCATATTTGTAAAGATCTGGCCTCTGGCTTCAGGATTTCTGGCTACCGCCTGCACAGCGCCATAACCAAGTATACCGATACCGATACCGGGACCAAAGGCGCCGAACCCCATACTTATACCTGCCGCTAACATTTTCATTGCTTCTGCATCCATAATTAATGCCTCCTCGTTTTTAACTCGTTTTTAGTAATATCGTTATTTTAATTACAACCGTAGTTTATTCTTCCGCATGCGCCGGGTTAACCGCAATATTGGCAAATACCAGCGTCAGGCTGGAGAATACCAGCGCCTGGATAAAGCCCACCAGAAGCTCCAGCCCGTAGAACGGAATGGCCAGCAGGAACGGAGCCAGGAAGACCATCATAAGCATTAATATTTCGCCGCCGGTCATATTGCCGAAAAGACGGAAAGTAAAACTGATAATACGCATCAGTTCGCTTAAAAGTTCGATTAACCCGATGAAGATATCGATAATGCCGTAAAAGATGCCTGACAGCCCGCCCTTTATATCACCTTTGAATAATTTACAGATTGAAGATGTCAATTTACGCGTATTCAAGAACTTGGTGAAATATTTTATCCCGAGCGTCTTGATTCCCCAGTATTCGACAAACACAAATGAAACCAGCGCCAGCGCCAGCGGGAAGTTGATATCGGTATTTACGCCGCGGAAGAGTTCCGCCTCTCCCTCGGCGGTGTGTACTATAATTGAACCGATACCCGGAATCAGGCTTATCCAGGCATTGGTAATAACGAACAGGAAAATGGTGGCTACAATGGCGAAGAACTTGCGCCCGTATTTCTCACCGGCGATATCCTGGCACAGGCCGAGGATATACCCGATAACAGATTCGATAATCATCTGATAACGGCCGGGAATGAGTTTCATATTTCTGGTACCGAAATAGAAGAAAGCCACCAGTACAATAATGGTAATCCATGCCGTTATCATCGTATTGGTAATAGGAATGCTCCCTATATGGAATATGGTGGCTGCCGGAAGCTCGGGATGAGGAACGGAAACAGAAAGCCATTCGGGAAGCCCTAAATCGCCAAACAATGAACTACCGAAAGCACCACTCAGAAGACTGACGACACCGATGGCTAAAATAACCAGTACAACTACAATCGCTACGGGGAAAGAACAACCCAAACAGCCTTTCTTTTTTGCCACTAGCTGTTCTCCTTGTCTTTATTGTTTTTCATAAGGGGTATAATCATTCTGTAAATACCATAAAAAGCAACGATCATTCCTATGAACAAACCGGTTATTATAAAAACAGGCTTGGTATCAAATTTGCTATCAAGCCATAAACCGCCAAGCGTTCCACACGCTATGGACAGCGCAATGAGCCACCCCACCCCGATAAATCTAATGGCTGTTTGCCATTTCTGCATCCCGCCACCTTAAATAACCTGAAAAAGAGCATACCAAAAAACAATGGCTTAAGTCAAGCCAAATAAAATTAAGGGTTCTGTTTTTTTACAAATGACCTACATAGTATATATGTGTGTTCTCAGGCATAGAAAGGCGTAAATAAGCCCCGAAATAAAATCCCGGGGCTTTAATTCCAAAGATTTTTTATATTTTAAGATTTATGTTTGCCAAAATCATCCATATCAAGGTTATCGATAAATTCACGGAAAGCTGATAGCCGCTTCATTTCCTCTTCGCTGACCTTTCCGCCCTTGCTTTCTACATCGTTGAATTCTTCTTTTGGCAGGATAGTTTCACCGGTCTCTTTATCCTGGTCAAGAGGTATCCCGGCCTTCTCTAACACAGATTCATCGGCGAATATGGGTGTTTCCATTCTTATTGCCAGCGCCAGCGCATCGCTTGGACGCGAATCGATCTCTTCCTGCCTGCCATCGATATTTATAATAATTTTAGCGAAAAATATATCGCTCTTGAGGTCATTTATAATAACGGAATCTACGGCGATACCCAGTGTTACTATTAATTTCTGTAATAAGTCATGTGTAAGCGGTCTGGGAACACTCTCGCCCTTGAGTTTGATAAGTATGGCTTTGGCTTCAGCCGGACCAATGAAAATGGGTAAAAATCTCTCGGCATTTTTTTCTTTCAGAAGGACTACATACTGATACTCCATTTGCCGATTCATCAAACCGATTCGCACGCTATCAATCGTCATCTCTACCATAAAACACCCCCTCCTGTTCAACCGTCAGTCCCGCTTATTCTACCGCTTGTTTTCCGAAACTGTCAAGAAATTTACGCAGTACGACTGGCTTGCAGGGCGATACTGTCATTGTGGTATAATAATGAAACTTTATCTAAACTTTCGTTATAAGGAGAGCTTTATTATGCCTGAAGCGATTATTTGGTTTAAAGACATTTCCAAAGAAGATGTCCCTATCGTAGGTGGAAAAGGGGCCAATCTTGGTGAAATGACAAAAGCCAACATCCCGGTTCCCCCGGGTTTTGTTGTTTCGGTAGATGCCTACTTCGACTTCCTGAAAAAATCCGATATCATCGGCGAAATCCAAACGCTCCTTGAATCATTGGATATAGAAGATACCAAACAACTCCAGAGAGTATCTTCAGTAATCAAGCAGATGTTTTTAGATTCCGCCATCATGCCCGAGCTGGCTGAAAAAATCAAGGAAGCATACAAAAAATTAGGCGGGGGACTGGTGGCCGTGCGGTCATCCGCCACCGCCGAAGACCTCCCGGAAGCGTCGTTTGCCGGACAGCAAAGCACCTATCTTAATATCGAAGGCCCTGATGAAGTTGCCAATGCCGTATTAAGATGTTGGGCGTCCTTATTCGAACCGCGCGCCATTTACTACCGGGCACAGCAGGGGTTCGACCATTTTAAAGTAGGCATAGCCGTTCCCGTACAGAGAATGATAGCCTCGGTTACTTCGGGAGTGATGTTCACCGTTGAACCGGTGACCAGCAATACCAGAGAAATTGTCATCGAAGCCATATACGGTTTAGGCGAGGGGTTAGTCTCGGGAGAGGTAACTCCTGATTTATATATAGTAGACAAAGAAAAGCTCTCTATTATTTCCAGGAGAATCAGCCGTCAAAAGAATCAGCTGACCAGAAATACCAGCAACAACAAAAAGGACATTAATGTCTGGCAATTAATAGATAAATCCCTGCAGGATAAAGCCAAACTTTCCGACGATGAAATTATCGAACTGGCAAAAATCGGCAAACAAATCGAGGACCATTACCAGTTCCCGCAGGATATCGAATGGGCAAAAGAAAACGGCAAGTATTATATATTGCAGACACGCCCGGTAACCACCATTAAAGAAGCTATGGAGGAAGAGCCGGAAATCAACGCCCCGGTGCTTTTGAGCGGTGTGGCCGCCAGCCCCGGTCTGGCATCCGGTCCGGTGAAAATCATCCATGAAGCCTCTCAACTGGACAGAGTACACCAGGGAGATATCCTGGTCACTGAAATGACCACTCCCGATTTTGTTCCGGCCATGAAAAAAGCAGCCGCTATTGTTACCGACAGGGGCGGAAGAACCGCTCATGCCGCTATTGTCAGTCGCGAACTGGGCATCCCCTGCGTCGTGGGTACCGACCAGGCTACTACCACGCTGATTGATAAAAAAATAATTACGGTCGATGGTGCCAAGGGGAAAGTTTACAGCGGTAAAATCGCCCGCAGCCTGACCACCACCAAGATGTCGAATTTATTGAGGGAATCGCTGACTACCAAGACCAAGGTTTATGTCAACCTGGCACAGCCCGAACTGGCGGATATTATTGCCGCACGCAATGTTGACGGCATCGGTCTGTTAAGAGCCGAATTTATCGTAGCGCAAATCGGGGAACATCCCCTCTACATGTTAAAGCAGAATAAAGGCAACGAGTTCGTAGACAAACTCTATAACGGGTTGATTTCTTTTGCCAAGGCTTTCTATCCCCGCCCCGTAGTCTACAGAACTACCGACTTTAAAACCAACGAATACAAAGACCTCATCGGGGGCCGTGACTTCGAGGAGACGGAAGAAAATCCGATGATCGGCTACCGCGGCGCTTCCAGATATGTTACCGATATCGAATCCTTTAAACTGGAAATCGAAGCCATCAAGCGTGTCAGAAGGGATTACAAGAACCTGCATGTCATGATTCCCTTCGTCAGGACAATCGACGAACTGAAGCGCACCAAGGCCATCCTCGAAAATGAAGGGCTGGTACGCAGCGAGGATTTTAAGCTCTGGATGATGGTGGAAGTGCCTTCCAATATTTTCTTAATCGAGAAATTTTTGAGCGTCGGCATCGACGGCATCTCTATCGGCAGCAACGACCTGACGCAGTTGATACTGGGTATCGACAGGGACAGTGCCAAGCTGGCCTCCACCTTCGATGAACGCAATGAAGCTGTTATGATAGCCCTGGAAAGAGCCATTACCGTTGCCAGGAGCATGGGCGTTACTGCCTCCATCTGCGGACAGGCGCCTTCGGTATATCCGGAACTGACCGAAAAACTGGTTTCCTGGGGCATCACTTCCGTTTCGGTCAGCCCCGATATGATCGGCACCACCCGCGAGATAATCGCCAAGGCCGAAGCCAAACTCAATATTTAATGATACAACGGCTTAACATCCGTCAGAGAATTGAAGAACGCGAGCTGCAGCTTTCGCCGTTTGCAGCTCAAAGCGTTTTATCCAGGGGCAGACTCCGCGACGAAGCCCCCTGCCCCATCCGTACAGCTTTTCAGCGCGACCGCGATAGAATAATTCACTGCAAGGCTTTTCGCCGTTTAAAGCACAAGACTCAGGTTTTTATCGCGCCTTCCGGTGACCACTATGTTACCCGTCTGACCCATACGCTGGAGGTTTCACAACTGGCAAGAACCATTGCCCGCTCGCTCAACTTGAACGAAGACCTGACGGAAGCCATCAGTTTGGGTCATGACCTCGGTCATACCCCGTTCGGACATATCGGAGAAGACGTCTTGAATGAGCTATATCATAAGGGATTTCGCCATAATCAACAGAGCCTGAGAGTGGTGGATGTCATTGAAAAAGACGGACAAGGATTGAACCTGTCCTGGGAAGTCAGGGACGGCATATTGAACCACTCCAAGCCGGAAGACAATATGTACGGAGAAAACTGGGGAGCGGTGGGTACGCTGGAGGGTGAAATCTGTAAAATATCCGACCTGATTGCTTATGTCAATCATGATATCGGTGACGCTATCCGGGCTGGAATTATCACAGAGAACGATCTGCCTGCTTCCACTTTAAAAATACTGGGAAAATCCCATGGAGAGCGCGTCAATACCATGGTCTGCGATATCATCGAAAATTCATGGGCGGCTACCGGGCTCGGGGATATCAAGACAGGGCCAACCATCAAGATGAGCGATGAAATACTTGCCGCCACCAGTGAGTTGAGAAGCTACCTCTTCGAAAAGGTCTATCGCTTGCAATCCAGGGAACGCGAAGCTATCGAAGCCAGGGGAATCGTTACCAGTCTCTACAGGCATTTTTTAAAGCATCCGCATGAAATGCCGCCCGAATATCTGCACTTCAGCGATGAAGCCGAAAGATGCGTGGTAGATTATATCGCCGGCATGACGGACCATTATGCTACCAACCTGGCAAAAAATATGGCGCTTTAACGCATTCTCAATTCGCCTTACTTATGACTGTAATTTAGCCTAATCCATATAACTAAAAAGACTTTTTTGACCGTTTCGCTTTCCCTTCAGCAGTATAGATATTGATTAGTTGATAAAATAAATACTTTTTTCGGGCATATCGGTTAAATATATTGTATAATTACTTTGAAGTATGAACATTATCGAAGAAGTAAAACAGAAAAGCGACATCGTTGAAATCGTCGGTCAATACACCAGGTTGACCAGAGCCGGTAAAAACCTCAAGGGCTTATGCCCCTTCCACAGCGAGAAGCACGGCTCATTTTTTATCTATCCTGACCAGCAAAGGTGGCACTGTTTCGGTGCCTGCAACGAAGGCGGCGACGTCTTTTCCTTTATCATGAAACAGCAGAACATCGATTTCGGCGATGCCTTACGCATGCTTGCCGAAAAAGCCGGCGTCGAAGTGCCGGTTATGGGCAGGCAAAAAGAGGACAAAGACAAATTCGATAAGCTCTATCAGGTTAACCAGACGGCAGCCCGGTATTTTCACAATATTTTGATTAATACCGATTACGGAGAAAAAGCCAGGAGCTATGTCTTAAAAAGGGGCCTGAACGATAAAGCAATCAGAGATTTCCAACTCGGTTTCAGCCTGAACAGCCGCGACGCCCTGAAAGTTTACCTGCTGGATAAAGGTTTTACGGAAAAAGAGCTTCTGGAAGCTGGAGTGATAACTAAAATAGAAGGCAAAGATTCACATGACGTCTTCCGCAACCGCCTGATGTTTCCGATTACGGATATTCGCGGCAGGTGCTGCGGATTCGGCGGCAGGACATTCGAAGAGAATCAGGCCAAGTACATCAACTCCCCCCAGTCCCCCATCTTCGATAAGAGCGGCAACCTCTACGGCATCCACCTGGCAAGCCAATCGATACGCAAACAGGATTTGGCAGTGCTGGTTGAAGGTTACATGGACGTTATTATGGCTCACCAGTACGGTTTTAACAATGTGGTGGCTTCCATGGGAACGGCTGTTACCGATAAACAGATGAATATGGTAAAGAAATTTACCAAAAATCTGGTGCTGTCGCTGGATTCGGATGCCGCCGGTGAAGAAGCAATGCTGCGCTGTGTGGAATATGAGAACTTGATCGGCAACGAAATTAAAGTTGCCATTATGCCGCCGGGTGTTGATCCGGATGATGTAATACGCAAAGATGAATCGATGTGGAAAAAGCTGGTGGCAGATTCGATTCCGGTAATCGATTATACCTTCGATATGGTAACCTCGAAACTGAACATGTCTACCGCTAAAGATAAAACAATTGCTGCGGGCAGGTTGATGCCGATCATCGCGGAAATCGAAGACCGTATTCGTCGGGCGCACTACCTGCAAAAACTATCGCGGCTGGTCGGCGTCAGAGTACGCGAACTTGAAACAATGGTTAAAAAACCTATAAAATATAATGAATACGGCAACAAAAAGGATAAATCCCGCCCCGCTGCAACAATCCGTCCGGCATTTTCACAGCCTATTGAGGAATACTGCTTGACGTTATTGCTGCAATTCCCTAAACTTAAATACTTTAAACACAGGCTTAAACCGGAGTATTTCGAAAACAGCGAAAACCGTGAAATTTTTATGGCGCTTTCGCAAACGGAAGATACGGAAGCAATTAAAAGTATGCTGGATTATACCATCTGGGATTACCTGGATGATCTGTTAAAAAAAGAAGTGCCATCCGATAAAATCGAGCAGAAGATGTCGGTCTGCACCCTGAGGTTGCATGAAAAGTACCTGCGCGGGCTTGAAATGAAGCGAGAAGTGATTTTTGCCGCTGAAGCGGAATCCAAAGGCAGTATGGCCGAGCTCAACAAGCTGGAGGAACAGGGAATCGAGGTCAGCAACGAACTGAGAGAGGTCTTTACCAAAATGTCGGAGGGCGGTCTATATAGAGGAGTCATTAATGAAACAGGAAAACAGCAAGAAAAGCAAAAAAACAGAAAAGCCTAAGAAGAAAGTCGATATAGAACTGGAAGAAGCGAAGGACGCGGAAAAAGAAGAGGAATCCGTTGAGGAAGAGGCTGCCGAAGAGGAATTCGATTCCGAGACAATAACCGAGGATGAGTTCGATCCTACTAAAGAGGAACTCGAGGAAGAGGATTCATCGGCCGAACAGGATGCCAAACTGGCATTAATGGATGCCGGCGATGAACCGGGCATCGTCGATGATCCCGTACGCATGTATCTGCATGAAATCGGACGGGTAACGCTGCTTACCGCAGACGATGAAAAAACACTGGCCCAGAAAATGGAGGCAGGCAAACGTGTTAAGGAAATCGAGGAAAGCTGTTTTGCTAAAAGCGGACGAACCCCCACGGCAACCGAAATCATATTATGCATGCTGAAAGACCTTTCGAAGCTGATGAATATCCTGCACCTTTTGCAAGAAGAACTGGAAATCAAGCCGGGCAAAAACTTTAAAGAAGATATATCAGACGAGACACTCATAAAAAGCATCTCTAACGAAATCGACCAGAGGTTGACGCAGAATATCGCCCAGAAGACCGGGCAGCCGGTATCTGATATCGAGCAGGCCATCATCAACCTCTATCTCAATATCAGCCTGTTACCGAAGGACTTTCTGGCTGCCATTGATGATAACATCGATTCGGCCGATATAGAGAAATTGACGACCGATCAGACCTTTATCGATTCTGTCAGCGTATATGAAGATAATTTCCAGGCTTATATAAACGAATTGATAAAGGAAGCGGATAAAGCCGAAAAGCATTTAATCGAAGCCAACCTGAGGCTGGTTGTCAGCGTAGCTAAAAAGCATATCGGGCGCGGCATGCCGCTACTCGACCTGTTGCAGGAAGGCAACATGGGGCTGATACGCGCCGTTGAAAAATTTGATTATCACCGCGGCTACAAATTCAGCACCTATGCCACATGGTGGATACGCCAGGCCATTACCCGCGCCATTGCCGACCAGGCACGCACCATCCGCATCCCCGTGCACATGGTAGAAACAATAAATAAACTCTTAAGCGTCAGCCGCAACCTCTCACAGGAACTGGGGCGCGAACCGACACCCAAGGAAATCGGAGACGAACTGGAGTTTTCATCGGAAAAGGTCAGGGAAATCATCAAAGTATCGCAACTGCCGATTTCGCTGGAAGCCCCCATCGGTGAGGAAGAGGACAGCCATTTGGGCGACTTTATAGAGGACCAGAACGCCCTGCCGCCCCCCGATGCCGCCTCCCGCCAGCTCTTAAAAGAGCAAATCGAGGATGTGTTGGAGAGCCTGACGCCGAGGGAGAGGCGTGTATTGCAGCTCCGGTTCGGCCTGGAAGATGGACGCAGCCGCACGCTGGAAGAGGTCGGACGCGAGTTCAACGTTACCCGTGAACGCATCCGACAAATCGAGGCCAAGGCGCTGCGTAAACTGCGCCACCCCACCCGCAGCCGCAAGCTGAAGGATTATTTAGAATAATCCTTAGATTATTAGCCGTATAAAAAAATCCGCTCGATGACCCTTTGACAAGCTCTGGGCGAGCGGATTTTTTATTTGCCATATTTGTTCATCCCCAGAGCCGTTCGTGATGTCCGTCTTGAGTATATCGGAGGATGTTGAGTTCCGTAGTTCGGAACGAAATCCCGACAGGTCGGGATCGAACCATAACAGCTTCATTACCCCACCCCAGATGCTTCATTCGTCCTTCACGAATTCAGCATGACAGACTCAAACCATCTTTGCGTGTCTATTTCCAAAACCGTTCGTGGTGAGCCTGTCGAACCATAACGGCGATGAAAATAATAACTGGCTTAATGATAGTACCGGGAATAATTGCAGAATGGCTGATAATCTATATAGCCAGCATATATTTACCGATTTATACTATAATGACAGCGGTATTTGCTGTTATCGTCATCGGCTTTATTCAACTACTTAGAATGAAGCAAACATAATTAGTAGAAAATAATTACCCCAACTATGCTAAAATAAACTCAAATGATTCCAGTCAGGTTAAAGATACGCAACTTCATGCCCTACCGCGGGGATATGCCCTCGTTTTCATTCGAGGGCATACAGACCGCCTGCATCTGCGGCGATAACGGCAACGGCAAATCGGCCATCGTCGATGCCATGACATGGGCATTATGGGGAAAGACACGCGCTAAGAGGGATGATGACGTTATCCACCTCTGGGAGACCGAGGCAACCGTAGAATTCGATTTCAAGTCGGGAGAACAGCTTTACCGCGTCATCCGCAAGCGCGCCCGCCCTAAAAAAGCCACAGGCGCCGGTCAGAGCAGCCTCGACCTGATGATAAAGGATGAGGAAGGCTTTAAAACCATCTCCGGCAATATCATCCGCGAAACCGAGCAGAAAATCATCGATATCCTGCACATGGACTACGATACATTCATTAACAGCGCCTTTTTACGGCAGGGGAACGCCGACGAATTCACCCGCCAGCAGCCGGCCAAACGCAAGGAAGTTCTTTCCAATATACTCGGACTGGATATTTACGACAGGCTGGAGGAAAAGGCACGCGAAAAGACACGCGGGCAGCAGGCTGAAAGAACCCTGCTGGAAAGCACCATCCGCGACATAGATGCCGAACTTGCCGCGAAATCCGAACTGGAAAACGAATTCGAACAGGCTAAAATCAATTTGGCACAGATTGATAAAGAGGTAAAAGAAAAGCAGTCTGAATTCGATGCCCTCAGGCACAAAAAACAGGCGCTGGAAAACAAAAAACAGCAGTCAAAACAACTGGAAGAATATATCGCCTCCAATAATAGACAATTATCAGTGCGCCAAAACGAAATCGGCCAGCACGAAAAGCAGATTAAGGAATACGAGGATTTACTAGCCAAGCGGCAGGAAATCGAAAGCGGTTATGCAGATTTCAGCAGCGTAAAGGCTCAGTGCGATGACTTCAACAGCAAACTGCAGCAACTTAACAGCTTAAAAGACCACCACCGAATTCTGGAACAAAGCATCGAAAAGGCGCGTTCCGGCCTTGTAAATAATCAGTCCATTCTTAAAAAGACCATTGAAGACCTCGAAAACAAGGCGCAGAAACTGGCGCAGTATAAAGATGAACTGGCGAAAATCGAAGAAGCCAAACCCAGACTGGAAGCCAAGGAAAAAGCCTTCGACAATAAAAAGGAAAAGAGACAATCATTACTGGCAACCGTTCAGCGGTTAAGAGGCGAACAGGAAAAAATGAAGCTGGAAATCGGAGAAATCGACGAGAAGCTCAACCTGCTCTGCAAAGAGGGTAGAAATAAATGCCCGCTCTGCGAAACGGTACTGGGAACAGAAGGGCTGAATATCATCAGGGCAAAATTCGAAAATGACCGCAAAACAAAAAGCGGTCTGATTACTGGCAAGGATTCCGAAATAAATACCAATCTTAACGAAATTAAAATCATCGAAAAAGAACTGGCAGCGGAAGAAGCCGAACTGAAGAACAACCGTGAATGGCTGCAAAAGAGGGTCGGCAGCCTGGCGCAGGCCATCGAAGATGCCAGCGATGCCGGCAGTAAACTGGAAAATCAAAAACAGATGCTTAAAGACGTCGAAAATAAGCTGGCAGCGGGTGATTTTGCTTCCCCGGAACAAAAAGAATTAAAGGCCCTGGACGGGAAAATCGCATTGCTCAAATATGACAGCGAAAAGCATCGCGAAGCCTCCAAAAGGCTGGCGGAATTACAAGAATTCGAGGCTAAAAAACGCCACCTGGAAGAGGCGGAAAGGCTGTTAGCGGCTGAAAAAGATGATTTAGCCAAGGCGGTATCAGCATCGGAAGAACTGCAAAAACAGCTTGAAAGGGATAACGATAAGAAAAGGGGCATCGAGAAAGAACTGGAAGCCCTGCCGCAACTGGAAATCGATACGCAAAAGGCGGAAGACGAATTAAAAAAGATTTCCGCACGGCAAAAAGAGGCGCAGGAAAAAAACGGCAACCTCAAGGGAAAACTGGAACACCTGCAAAACCAGGAAAAAAAGAAAAAGGAAAAGGAAGCACAGTTATCCACCATTTCGAAAGAGGTATCCATCTACAGCGAGCTGGCACAGGCTTTCGGTAAAAAAGGCATCCAGATGCTGTTAATCGAAACCGCCCTGCCGGATATTGAAAACGAAGCCAATGAACTGCTGGGAAGAATGACCGATAACCGCATGCACGTCAAATTCGATACGCAAAAACCGACCAAGAAGGGCGATGTGCAGGAAACACTGGAGATTATTATCGCGGATGAATTTGGAGCCAGGCCCTACGAAACCTACAGCGGAGGCGAGGCATTCCGAATCGACTTTTCCATCCGCATTGCCCTTTCGAAACTGCTGGCTAAAAGAGCCGGCGCTCCTCTGCCTACCCTGATTATAGACGAGGGATTCGGAACGCTGGATAGCACCGGCATCGAGAAAATCAAGCAGGCCATCAACTCCATCAGGTATGACTTTGAGAAAATTATTGTCATCACTCATATCGATGAGTTGAAAGACGCCTTCCCCAGCCGCATCAACGTCACCAAGACGCCCAACGGCTCGGTCATCGAATTGAATTAGAGTCCCAACTCCTCTGCCACCCCCTGCATGGCCTTCAGCCCCAGTTCGATAAACTCGTTCAATTCCAAACCCAGTTCTCTGCACGAGGCAATCTGTTCTCTATTCGCTCCGGCGGCAAAACTCTTTTCCTTGAACCGCTTGGCAACCGATTTGGCTTCCACAAAAGCCAGCTTTTTTTCGGGGCGCACAAGCGCCGCTGCCGTTATCAAGCCAGTCAACGGGTCGGCACAGTAGAGGGCTTTATCGAAATTATTTAGACGCTCGATACCCAACGTCTCGTTGTGGCAAAGGATGGCATGCACCATAGCTTCATTGGCTCCGGCTTTTTTCGCCATCTCCGCGCTGACCCTGCCATGAACCGTCATATCGTCGCCGACGCAATCGAGGTCGATATCATGCAAAAGCCCGGCAATACCCCACTCCTCCTCATCCTCCCCGAAATGTTTTGCCAGTGCCCGCATGATGGCCTCGGTGGCTATCATATGTTTAATCAGGTTTTGATTTTTGATATTGGCTTTTACAGTTTCCAGTGCTGTTTGTCTATCCATTATTCCAGCTTCCTTTATTCATTTAACTTTTTGTAATACAACATAAATTATGTTTTTCAATCAAAATGGCAAACCCCTCCCCAGATGCTTCGTTCGACCACCACGAACTCAGCATGACAAATACACTGACTTTGCAACCAGCCCCGATAAATCTCATTCGTACTGAGCCTGTCGAAGGATGTCCCTTGATAAAAGCAACTCTTCAAGATAATCACAGCACGACTTCAGTATCTTTATGTAAACAATACCTTTTTAAGGTACTCTCCAGTCACCGATTTTTTATTGGCGGCAATTTCCTCCGGTGTTCCCACGGCCACGATGCGCCCGCCCCTGTCGCCCGCCCCCGGCCCCAGGTCGATAATCCAGTCAGCGCTCTTGATGATATCAAGGTTATGTTCGATAATCACCACCGTGTTTCCGGCATCGGCCAGCCTCTGCAACACTTTTAACAAAGCCGCCACATCCTCGAATGAAAGACCGGTAGTCGGTTCATCGAGAATATACATCGTTCTGCCGGTCGCCCTCTTCGATAGCTCTGTCGCCAGCTTGATTCTCTGCGCCTCGCCGCCGGAAAGAGTGGTGGCCGGCTGTCCGAGGTGAATGTATCCCAAGCCAACGTCATACAATGTTTTCAATTTATTTTTTACCGCCGGGAAGTGCTCAAAATAGGAAAGCGCCTGCTCGACTGTCATATCCAGCACTTCGGCAATATTCTTGCCCTTGAAGCGGATTTCCAGCACCTCGCGGTCGTAGCGCTTGCCTTTGCAGACCTCGCAGGGAACGGTAACATCGGGTAAAAAATGCATCTCGATTTGGATATACCCGTCTCCGCGGCAGGCTTCGCACCTGCCCCCCTTGACGTTGAAGGAAAACCTGCCGGCTTTGTAGCCGCGCAGACGTGCCTCGGGCGATGTGGCAAACAGCTCACGCACATGTGTAAACAAACCGGTATAGGTGGCCGGATTGCTGCGCGGAGTGCGCCCGATGGGAGACTGGTCGATATTGATGACTTTATCGATGTTTGAAATCCCCTCGATGCTGTCGACCTCACCCGGATTCTCCCTGGCCTTATAAAGGATTTGCGCCAGTTTTTTATATAAAATATCGCTGATTAAGGTACTCTTGCCGCTGCCCGAGATACCCGTAATGCAGACCATTTTCCCCAGCGGTATGATTGCATCGATGTTTTTCAGGTTGTTCTGCCGTGCCCCTTTGATGATGATATCCGTGCCGTTGCCGGTGCGTCTTTTTTCCGGCAGAGGTATGCTCTTGCGTCCGGAAAGGTACTGGCCGGTCAACGACTTTTCGGATGTAAGAATATCACCTAAAGTGCCGCTGGCAACAACATAACCGCCGTGTTCACCGGCACCCGGCCCCATATCGATGATATAATCGGCTGCCCGCATCATGGCTTCGTCATGTTCGACGACGATGAGGGTGTTGCCTAAATCCTTCAGTTCTTTAAGTGTACGAATGAGACGAAAGTCATCAGCCGGATGCAAGCCGATAGTCGGTTCGTCGCAGATATAAAGCACGCCCATCAACCCGCTGCCGATTTGCGTCGCCAGCCGGATTCTCTGTGCCTCGCCACCCGAGAGCGTCCCCGCCATACGATTCAATGAAAGATAGTCCAGCCCGACATTCTCCAGAAAGCCCAGCCGCGCGCTGATTTCCTTTAAAATTTCCTGTGCAATCTTCCTTTCGCGCTGGTTGAAAATACTATCCTTGCCGGCCAGCTTTTTAGCCCATTTCAAAACATGAACCACCGACATCGAAGTGATATCGTCGATATTTTTATCCCCAATGGTAACTGCCAGAGCCTCAGGTTTGAGTCTTTTCCCTTCGCAAACCGGGCAGGGTTTGGAGACCATGTAACGCTCGATATATGAACGTGAGACTTCGGATTCGGTGTCGTGGTACAGCCTTTCCATGCGCGGAATTACTCCCTCGAACCCGTCGGTGTACTCGCGCTCGTTGCCGCGCCGGTCGCGGTATTTATAGCTGAAATTGCCCTCGCCGTACAAGACCAGATCGATTTGCCCGGGCGTTAAATCTTTTATAGGAGTCGAGGTGGAAAAACCGTTGCGCCGTGCCATTTCGCGTACCGAATACATATACCAGTTCTGCCACTGGTAAGGTTTAATGGCTCCTCCCTCAAGCGACAGTTCTTTATCCGGCAGCACCAGGTCCGGGTCGATTTCCAGTTTTATTCCCAAGCCGGTGCAATTCGGGCAGGCGCCGTGCGGATTGTTGAAACTGAATGTGCGCGGGGCGATTTCCCCTAAACTGATGCCACAGTTTACGCAGGCAAAATGCTCCGAAAAAAGCAGTTCCTCGCCGTCGATAATTGAAATGAGAACCACTCCCCCACCCAGCTTCAATGCCGTTTCAACCGAATCGGCGATGCGGCTCTGGCTGTCGCTCTGCCCGATGACAAGACGGTCGATGACCGCCTCGATGGTGTGCTTCTTCTGCTTAGCGAGCTGAAAATCATCCGAGAGGTCGCGGATTTCTTTATCGACGCGCACACGGGCATATCCGGCTTTGCGCAGGTCGTTGAAGACCTGCTGGTATTCGCCTTTGCGGCTCTTTACCAGCGGAGACAGTATCATAATACGGCTATCTGCCGGCAGGGATTTGACGGCATCCACGATTTGCTCAACGGTTTGTACCGTTATTTCGCGCCCGCATTCAGGGCAGTGCGGATGACCGGTGCGTGCAAAAAGCAGCCTTAAATAATCGTAGATTTCCGTAACAGTCCCCACCGTAGAACGCGGATTACGGCTGGTGCCCTTCTGGTCGATGGAAATCGCCGGGCTGAGCCCTTCAATGTAATCGACATCGGGCTTTTCCATGCGCCCTAAAAACTGGCGCGCATAAGCCGAGAGCGACTCCATGTAGCGGCGCTGCCCCTCGGCATAAATGGTATCGAATGCCAGCGAGCTCTTGCCGGAACCGGAAACGCCGGTAATCACTACCAGCTTGTCACGCGGAATGGTAACATCGATATTTTTAAGATTGTGTTCGCGAGCTCCCTTGATGAATATTGAATCTAAAGGCATTTTTTCTCCTGTTCATAACATTGTATCATCAGCTAAAAACGCTAACAAGCAAAAGCGCAGCAATAATAAGATGCTTTTAGAGTGATGAAAAAAGAATTTTAAAAAAGACTGAATTTATCGCTTTGACTTGCCACAACCCGCCGGGGTTGCTAATATTTATAAAGGAAAATCAGCAAGTTATTTCCCCCCTCAACCCTGTTCTTCAGTAATAAAAATGTATTGTTTTAGATAGCGTTGAGACTATTAAAAGGAGTATTGCCCCATGAGTAAGGTTTACGATGTCATCATTATCGGCGGCGGCTCGGCTGGGCTTACCGCCGCTTTATACACCTCCCGAAACAAGCTTTCGACCTTAATAATCGAAAAAGGGCTGATCGGAGGCAATATCAATGAAGCCGAAAAGGTCGATAACTATCCCGGTTTTCCAAAGGAAATCGGCGGCATGGAACTCACCACCCTGATGAATGAACAGGCAGCGCTCTACGGGGCAGAGGTTATCAACGATGATGTTATCTCCGTAAAAGTTGACGGAAATATAAAAACCGTAACCGTAGCGCAGGGCCATTTTACAGCCAAAGCGCTGATTATTGCCGGCGGCTCCGAAAGACAGAAGCTAAACGCTCCGGGCGAAAAGGAATATACTGGCAAAGGCGTCTCCTACTGTGCCACCTGCGACGCCCCCTTCTTCCGCGATAAAAGGGTAGCCGTGGTGGGGGGAGGCAATTCCGCTTTATACGAGGCGCTGCATATCGCCAGGTTCGCTTCAAAAGTCAGCCTGATACACAGGCGAGACCAGTTCCGGGCAACTCCGGTGGTACAGGATAAGGTCTTTGCCGAACCCAAAATCGAATGCATCTGGAACAGCATTGTCAGGGAAGTACAGGGTGAAACGTTCGTTAACAGGTTGAGGCTGGAAGATGTCAGGACAGGTCAAGATTCATACCTCGAAGTTGACGGCGTTTTCGTAGCCATCGGCTTGATACCGAATACGTCTTATCTAAAGGATATCGTTCCGCTCGATGAAAAGGGGGCGGTTATCGTTAATAACATGATGGAAACTGCTGTACCGGGTGTTTTTGCCGCCGGTGACATACGTATCAATTCGATCAGACAGGTGGTTGCCGCCGCCGGAGACGGGGCGGTGGCTGCCGTTTCAGCTGCCGCTTATATCGAAAATCTGGTTTAAACTGGTCCCGTAATGCAGTATAATATTGGTGAGTAATTTTGTTAAAGGATAACGCAGTATGAACGTGGTTTTTTTAAAGGATGTCCCTAATGTTGCCAAAGCCGGAGAAGTAAAAAATGTCCCCGACGGATATGCCAGGAATTACCTCATCCCCAATAATCTGGCTGCCCCGGCCACTGCCAAGGTAATATCCCAGATGGAAGCACAGGCCCGGGCACATGAAAAGAAACAGGCGCAAATGGAAGCGGAATACCGCCAGACGGCGGAACAGCTTTCGAAAATGAACCTGATCATAAAGGCCAAGGTCGGTGCCAAAAACCGCCTCTTCGGGTCTATTACCGGCGCCGATATCGCTAAAGAACTGGAAGCTACCGCCGGGCTGGTTGTCGATAAACGTAAAATAGAACTCTCCGAGCCCATCCGCGAACTGGGGGCTTTCGATGTTACGGTAAAATTATATAAAGATATCAATGCCAAACTGAAGGTAACGGTGAAAAATCTGGAGGAAAACTGAAGTGCCTGAGCGCCTGCCACCGCACGATATAGACGCCGAGGAAGCCGTCAACGGTTCGCTGTTGATAGACGGACGTGCCATTTACGAAGCGACCGTTTTTTTACAACCCAAGGATTTCTACTCCGAGCAGAACCGCTGGATCTACCAGGCCTGCTTTTCATTGTATCAGCGCGACGAAGCCATCAACCAGATTACCGTGGCACAGGAACTGGAACGCGAAGGATTGCTGGAAAAATGCGGCGGTGCGGCCTATTTAAGCCGCCTGATTTCAATCGTGCCGACTTCTCTGGATATCGAGCACTATGCCCGCATCGTCTACCGGCTTTCGATAATGAGGCAATTGATTTCGGCAGCCGATAAGATATCGGAAATAGGATACGAAGCCGACCCGGATGTCAGCGCCGCCTTGAACCGGGCGGAGGATACCCTCTTCCGCCTGCGCCACGAGCGTTCGCTCGACTTCGTGCATATCAAAAATGTTCTGGACGGCTACTTCGAAGCGCCTAACCAACCGGGAACCGCCGGTTTTCAGGCTATTCCGCAGGTATTTACCGGCTTGCACGGTCTGGATGACCTGCTGGGCGGTTTCAAGCGTTCGGAATTAATAGTTCTGGCTGCCCGCCCCAGCGTCGGTAAAACCAGCCTGGCCCTCAATATAGCCAGAAACGCCGCCGTCGATCAGGGTGCCTGTGTAGCCATTTTCAGTCTCGAAATGTTCCGGGAGTCGCTGGTACAAAGGATGCTTTCCAGTGAAACCGGCATCAATTCCAAGCGTTTAAGGCTCACTCTAAACACAGAGGAAGAAGAAAGAAAGGTCATGGAAGCTATCGGCGTCCTATCCGAGGCTTCCATATTTATAGATGATTCCCCACAGCTGCGCGTCATGGAAATGAGAAGCAAGGCGCGCCGCCTGAACTTCGAGCGCAATGTCGATTTGATTATCGTCGATTACCTGCAGCTTTTACAGGGTGATACCCGCAACGACAACCGCGTCCAGGAAATCGGCTACATCTCGCGTTCGCTGAAAGCACTGGCGCGCGAATTGAATGTTCCGGTTATCGCCGTTTCGCAGCTCAGCCGCGCCATAGAAAAGCGTGAAAAACATGAACCGCTGCTTTCCGACCTCAGAGACAGCGGCAGCATCGAGCAGGATGCCGATATGGTGTTATTCATCAACCGCGAAGAGGTTTATTACCGCACCGAGGAAGACTGGAGAGCCGAACACCCCGACGAAGAGTACCCGCGCGGACTGGCTGATATCATCGTTGCCAAGAACAGGAACGGCTCCATCGGCAACGTGAAAGTACGCTTTATTGACAGGCTCACCAAATTCGATAACCTGACCATGGCCGGGCAGGAGTTATTATGAAGACCTTCAAGGGTTTTCCGGCTAAAATGAGCTTTACGCCTGTTCCCGATACCTTTATCAATAACCTGCTGCCGCAAATCGAAGATATCGGAGAACTGAAGGTTACATTATATATAATGGAAGCCCTCTATAATAAAAAGGGCTATCCCAGATTCGTCAGTTTTGCCGAACTGGCGGCAAATGCCAGCCTGATGGCTAACTTTAAAAAGGCAGCCGACCCTCAGGATGAATTGAAAAAGGCCCTGCAACTGGCAATGAAGCGCAAGACTATTATCGGGTTAGCGACAGAAAGCGGAGAGATTTATTTCTTAAATACCGCAGCGGACCGACAGGCAGCCGAAAAAATAAGGGACGGCGAAATAAAGATTGCTGGTATAAAGACAGCAACGGCAGAGCCGGTAAATATGCAAGAGCCGGTAAATATCTTCGCCATTTACGAAGAAAATATCGGCATGCTGACCCCCATGATTGCCGAAGAATTGAAAGATGCCATGAAGCTGTACCCGGAAAACTGGATTGCGGATGCCATAAAAGAAGCGGTCAAACAGAATATCCGCAAGTTGAGTTATATTACAGCGGTTTTGGAGCGCTGGGCTAAAGAAGGTAGGAGCGATGGAACATATAAGCGAGATTCTAAAAAAGACGACCCTGAAAAGTATACCAGGGGCGAATTCGGACGCTACGTCCGACACTAGCGAAGAGTCTGCTGTTTTATCCGATTGTCCCGCTTGCCGCGGCGCCGGATTCGTTCATCCGCTTTTACCGACCGGAAAAGCGGATTACAGTAAAGTGGTGCCCTGCCAGTGTCTCTGTAAAACCAGCAATAAACGCCGCCAGATTGTGCTGGAAAAATACTCGAACATCGG